>DYJK01000034.1:1479-32028 GCA_020723165.1 Melioribacter roseus
GGTCAGATATGCTTCGGTTTTTCCGCCACCGGTAGGGAACCAAATTAAATCAACCAAATTTCGCTCTTCAGAAGTTGGTTCGACTATTGAACGAAGTGAAAGTAAAATAAAACCAAGTTGAAATGGACGCCACTTTGGTGCTATCTCAGAAGGAAAACTTAATACTTCGTAATCAACATACTTTGGGATACCTTTTTGTTGGAATCGCTCATTCCACTCAAATAATTCAAAACCCTTATTAAACGCATTTCCAAAATATCTTGCAGAATGAAACATCTGCATATACATAGCAGAATTCGCGAATTGAAAAGCCGAGAACGCATTGTCGTTATCTTCTAAAATTTTTATACCATTCTGGATACGATTAAATACATTGATGCATTGTAGTAGATTTCTGCTACCTACTTCACTATTTGAACGATTTTTGTTTTCTTCTGTTTTTTTATCAATCCATTCTTTATATAATTTATTAAATCTTCTAAGCCCAGAAATTACGTCATCTTTATTTAATTTAGAGAATGAAGATAAGTTTTTTATATCAAGTATTTTTTCTACTTCAGCATCTTTAAAATCAAACTCTGTGCTCTGGTTCTTTATATCGAAATAAGGCAAGAACGAAGTTTTAATCCAAGTTGGACTATCTGTCAATTCCCATTCGCAAGCTGAACCGTGACCTATCCCATAGCTCTTTATATCTTCATATAAAAAGTTTAGTGTTTTATCTTCATCTGACAGAAATTCGTGTTCTGCATTCTTATCAAATGGTAATAATTTCTCAGAATTTATAATCACCTCTACTTGGAAAAGACAAGTTTCATTAAGCTTTTCATTATTTGGGACATATTTTTTCGCTTTAATTCCAATTGCTTTGTTTTCCAATAAAAGCTTCACAAACCGTTTCTGTTCAATATCATCTTTATAAACTTTAACGTATAAAACAATACCTTTGGCTAAATTGAGTGGTAGTTTACCCAAGTCATTAACTAATGCTTCGAAATAATAGGTGCCGTTTTTATCAATCCCAATTTTAAGTTTATAATTATGTGGAATTCTTTGCCACTTATCTTTGCCGTATATTAATTTCTTTAAGTGCTTAAGTAAGGTGTGATCACGAGAAATTTCCGAAGCAAAGTTTTTTAGGCTATTGTCCAATATTAAATAATCTTCACTCTTTTGGTCTTTTCGCCTATTTCCTTTTAACTCCTTTTTTAGAAACAAAATCTTATTCTTAAGATCATATTCAATAAATTCATGCAATCCGAATCGTGATAAGAGTTCAACACCTTCACCATTATATTTAATCTTGACATTTTTATTACTTGCTTTTTGGTATGTCCCAAAGCTTAAAGTCAAACCAATTGTGTCGGTTTCTAAAGGTATACAAAAGGTAAGACCTATATTAGTGGGGAAATATAGATTAGCCCTTAATTTGAATGATTCTTCCTCCTCATTTTCAATTAGTTTACTTTCTTCACTTATTTTCTCTTTTTCTTTAGAAGTCAATTCTTCTGGCTCTTCGTTAAGCTCATCGTTATCTTCATTGAATAATCCGGGTTCGTCTTCTATCAGTTCTGTTTTAGGCGGAAACAATATTCCGGAATAATATCTTGTCAATGGTTTGCCTTCAATAATCTCATCACTATAATCTTCAGTGCAATAAAAAATATCTGAGCCGGGACCAATAAGTTCACGTTTTATTCTATCTATGTAAATATCACGTGCTTCACTCATCAACATCCTCCGCTTTAATTAATTTTTTACTAATGTTCTTAATTTTCCTTAACGGCATTTGCTCATCAATTACTTTTCTCAAGGTTTCTGGTGTTATATTATTTTTCTGCATTATTTCACCAATATTACCATCGGTCAAGAAGTTTTTTATTTCATCCTTTAAATCCCTTCCAAGAGAAATCATTGTACTGTTATAGATTTTTTTCGATTTCAAAATCATACCTACTGAAGCACCAAGTTTAATGTCCTTCGATAATTCATAAATAGCTTTTAACGCTTTGTCCCTTTGGGGAAATTTTGTTGAACCGTGGATCCAATTGTTTAATACTGTAGAAGATTTAACTTTAACGCCGTGACTCCTCAAACGAGAATGCAGATGATCAATATCTGCCCTATAAATTTTTAGATACAGTTCTTTTAATGCTTCTTTCCAAAGTCGGCTATGCTTTTCTATTTCGACAAACACTTCTGTTTGAAATTCCATTGCTGTATTTAAAAGAATTTCTCCAAAATCTATTTTATAAACTCTGACTTTATCCCCAACTGTTAATTTATTTACCTTTATCAAATTATTTTTTTCATCGAATACAATGTCTGTGGATTTTAAGTAATCTGAATCGGCAATACCTTCATATTCAATCTGATATGAAATAAATTCATTAGAACTTTCATCGGGATCATCAATATTATTGTCAAATTCTTTATCATTCCACTCGATTGTTCTATCGATTATATTTTGAAGAGCTTGACTGATTGAAATTGGAATAGGAGTTGGGACTTCATATTTGATACCGCTAATAAAAAATCTATCATCAGACAGTAATTCTTCTTCTAATTTTGATTTATACTTATTTATGCAATCTTTATATAAATTTTCCTCGAAATCATAAAGAAAAAGATTTATGGGTACAGATAAGTTGTGAAATATTTCGAAGTCTCTGTAGCCTTCTAAAGAATATCCTATGATATAACAATCTTTTAATTCTTCTTCTTTTCTTTTCAGAAATTTTTTGTATCTGTTTACTTCAACATTCTTTAAGCCATTTTTTTCAATAAATTCAAGTAGAGAACCCTCCTCGTGATTATTACTAATAATCAGAACTTCATTTTGCTTCTGTTCTTCTAAGATATATGAACTAAAGATTGATTCCTCAACTTTTCTGTTTGTTTTTTCTTGAACGATGTTAAAGATTGTTTCTGCCTTTTTATTATTGTTATAAATATTTTCAGAAATATTTATTAGGATACTTTTTAGATTAAGTTCACTTGGCAGATTTTCTATATAATTTCCGTGATTTAATAATTGGTCTTCAAAGGAAGAATTGAATTTTATTCTTGAGGTTAGTTCCCCATTATTTTGTCGGTCATTACCTTCTATACTTTTTAATAGTCTGCTAAGGTAATATGAGTATTCTGGAATATTTTCAATATAATAAGGCGTTTGTTTAAGCTTGCACAAAGTTGCTTCATAATTATCAAGTTGTTTCTCTAAATCTTCATCTTTTATTTTGTGTAAGCAAATCATAATGACTCTAAAAGATTTATTTCCTCTTTATGCCATTGCCAATATTTTATCGTATCGGTTCTATTTTCAATAGCCGATGTACAAATTCCTAAAATCCTAAACCCATATTGAAATTGATCACTAATCATTTGTTGTAGTTCATCGAATCCATCATTAAACAAAATAATATTGTTTACTTCGATTTGCTTTTGTAAAATTTCTTGATAAGCAATTCTATATGAAGAAGTAAAATATAACAGTGGTGAAATACCTATAGAGTCTATCTTATCGCCTTCTCTACTTATATATTGACTTGGAATACTTTTCCAAAGATTACTTTGTTCTAGTGAAAAATCCTTAAAACTTTCCCATAAATATTTTGGGCCAATAAATATAGACACTTTGCTAAATTCTGTAGGTATTAAATCAGAGTTTTGGTCAAGGCTATTGAGGCTACTAAATAATGTTATGAAACTGTCCATTGTATTTTTTTTCATCTTTTTACGAATGATTCGAAAATTATTGAGGATATTCTCATAAGTTCGTTTTGGTAATATTGCTGGGTATCGATGCCTAATCGAATCTGCTTTTATATCTTCTTCAAGATCATAAAAACCATCCCTAACGTGTTTAATTTTATAAATCCTTTTCCCCTTTTTCTCAACAACTTTTTGATTTTTTATCAATGTTGGATTTGTGTAATTCTCATAAAACTGTGCATTGGCTACAAACAGATACAGATTAGAGTAAATTCTTTGTAATAAACCATCATAGCATTTCGGTATTTTTATAATTGTATCAAATCCACTAGCCTTATTTATTGCTTTCTGAATAAAAGAAAGATTTATTTTGCAAAAGTTTGAGATTGGTAATAGAGAAGAATTAAACTCAACATTTGCTGCAAATGTTTGAACTAATGATCTATAGTAGTCTGTATTTAATATTCTATCAAGCAAACCTTAATTCTTAAATTAATGGGAAAATATAATACTACGAATATGCATATAACTATTAATTATTCTGCCAATTTTCTCCCAAAATAAATTCGGGACAAGCGTCTATCCTACCAGAGTGTTATGCTGTAATAATTTATTTCCGTAAAGAGTATTTATCATGTAGCACTAAGTAAAAGTAGTTTAAGAAGAGTTTACAATATCAACTTAAATTTATCAAGGAAAGTTGTCAAGAAGTATTTTACGACCCACCCCTACGGCTTCGCCGTTTTCCCCTCCTACTTGTCCGCCATCTTGTTGGGCGGAGGGGGGGGGAACTAAAGGGGGTGGTCAAAAAAGAAAATCTAAAATAACATCGCTCATGCACCCTTCTTAATAGAGACTGCGTGAAAATTGTAGGTCGAAACTTGACCGGCATGAGTTTGACGGGCGCTGTTTCGACCACTTTGGTGAAAATACAATTATGAATTCAACGAATATTTGCGTGAGCGATTCGGCGAATCGCCCTACAAATTTAATGTGTTTGGGGTGAGGCCAGCTTAGGTATAAATTTTATTTTGTAAAATCTAAATTTAGATCACCTACCGGCCAACGGGCGCGCAGATTTAAAGTATCGGGATGAAAAACAAATTTTTCTGATTTTTTATAAGGTGTAATTTTACCGATATCATATTCACTGTTCCGGTTTTGATCGATAAATCCCCATAGCAAATACTTATCGGGTACAATTTTTGAAAAATTGAATTTCAAATTAGGTGCTGACTTTACTTTGTATTCTCTTTTATCCCGGGAAACACTGCTTAGAACAATTATAGTCTCAGAAGAATCATTATCTACTGTTACCTTGCCAGATGCACCGGAAAAATCTAATTCACTTGCAGTAGTAAATTTAGTTTGGTAAACTGAATCAACAGAATTACCGGCTGCATCTCGGAAAGCACCTAAATTTATTTTGAGCTGATACTCAGTCTTCTGTTTTAACTTTGAATTAACAATAATGTTAAATGAAGCATCATCTACCAAATTGATTGAATGGCCGTAATTAATTCCCTTTGTATCTATTACGGTAATGGCTGTATCAATTTTTGTTACATCAAAACCGTCATCAAACTTTACAGTGATTATAGGGTAATCATAATCAACTTTGCCTTCCGGTAAATTACCTTCAATTTTTAAAATTTTAGGTAGTAATGTATCGGGCTGCAACTTAACGGAAAATTGACTTGCATCATATTCCTTGGTCACACCACTCATATCTATAAAATTTGTGCATACCAAGAAATTATCATCGGCTTCTATAAGTGAATCGGAAAAACTTAATAAAAACTGTTTGGCGTTCGCTCCGCCTTTATAGAAATATTGAATTTCTTTTTTTGTATTTGCTGTTGAATCATAAATATAAAAATTATCTGCACTTAGTTTTGTACTATCAATAGGTTCATTAAATTCAATTTGCAAATGATTACGATCCTTCATTATAACATTACTAAGTGTTGGTGGAATTGTATCTTCAATACTTAAAAAGAAATCAACATCGGTAAATTCTTTTTTATCGTCAGAAATAATTACATCTTTAAATTGCACTCCAAACTCATCATCATTTTTCTGGTACTTCAGATCACGGAAATTATCTCTTATGGCAAATAATTGATAATCACCATTGCTGAGACCGAGCAGTGTAAACTTTCCATTCTTACCGACCTGGGAAACATACTCCGGTTTAATTACCGATGGATCGGGCTCATTCTCTTTTTGCCGGTATGCAAAAACAGATGTTCCACCCGGATCATCATCATAAATTTTGCCTGAAATTTTTCCAACATCAATTTTATTACCGGTTGAAAATGCAAACGTAAATGGTTCTGCCATTTTGTTGCGGTTGTTTAGATCAATTACATCTGTTCCAATTACAACTGTATAAGTTGTATTCGATCGTAAAGTATCTTTGAAATAGACCGAGAGAGTTTTACCACTCCAATCGTAATCCAATCCTTTTGTAATAGGCGGTGAAATAAAAATTGCATCTTGTACCGATCTTCTATCAATATATTCGCTGAAAGTTACTTCTATATAGTTTTCTAAGTAACTGGTTGCACCGTTCTCAGGTATAGATTCTATAATTCTGGGAGGAACTTTATCTACCTCACCTCCTCCCGGCGGTAGTTGATTTGCGCAAGAAGAGAGAAATAAAAGTATGAGCACAGAAAATATTATTTTTGATTTATTCGCCATTCCCGATACTTAGCCACGTTTTGAGCGTGATCAATATAATTTGTTGAATAGTAATGTCCGCCTTCGCCATTGGCAACAAAGTAAAGATAATTATGCTTCTCAGGATATAATGCAGCAATAATTGCATCTTTACCCGGGTTATTAATCGGTGCCGGCGGTAACCCCGGATATTTATAAGTATTAAATCTTGAATCAATTTCTAAATCTTTGTAATAAATTTTATTTTTTCTGCGATCGCGAATAAGGTATTGAATCGTCGGATCGGCTTGAAGAGCCATCCCCTTTTTCAATCTGTTATGATAAACACCAGAAATAATTTTGAACTCTGAGAAAAGGTTTGATTCACCTTCTATAATTGACGCTAAAGTTAATACTTGATGTTCCGACATTTTTAATTCACGCATACGCAGTTTAATCTTTTTATCTTCAAAAAGATTATTCATTTCTTCGCTAAGTTTTTGCAAAATTTCTTCGGCACTGCTGTTGGAATAAAAATAATATGTTTCAGGTAAAAGATATCCTTCCAAATTATCCGCATCGATCTTCAAAGCATTTAGAAATGATCTGCTTCTACTAAGCTCCATAATTTTCGAGGAATCAATTCCAAGTTCCTTTTTTAAAAGTTGTGCAAGGTCTTTTTGCCAAATTCCTTCCGCAATAGTAATCAATCTTTCAGATACCGGGGAACCATTTATAAATAATTCCACCAGTTCTAAATAATTCAAACCGTTTGGAATGTTGTATCTGCCGGCTTTTAATTTACGTTCCGCACCATACATAAAAGCAGCTATCTTCATATTTGTTTTATTCGGGATTACACCGTGGTTATACAAGGTATCTACAATATGCGAAAGTGTTTCTCCTTTTTTAACTTCGATTTGTACCGGTTTATCGGAATCAAAATAATTTGGCGAAAAAAATGTAAATACTAATAGTGCTAATACAAAAAAGAAGAAAGCCGTAATAATCTGGATATCACGCCTCGAGAAGATACTTTTGATAGAAAATTTAGTAGACTGATTCAATAACCACACTCAATTTTGTACTGTAATATATTGAAAATCTATCAATCAACTAAAACGATTTGGGAGTAAAAAAAATCACCGTTAAAGTTTGATGAATGAATTTTCATTGAGACTTGGATAGGCATTTTCGGAAAGACTGAACTTGAAACCATTTTCATATAATCGAGATCCCCTATACGCAATCATAGCAGCATTATCACCACAGAACTCATTCGACGGAATAATTAATTTCTTGCCATATTTTTTCGAAATTCGATTTAATTCACTTCTTAAAAGTTTATTTGCTGCAACTCCGCCAACTACCGAAATAGAATTGACATTGAATTTATTCAGAGCCCTTTCAACATTTACTGTTAAAGACTTAACTGCTGTCCTTTGAAATGAAGCTGATATTTTAGGTAAATCACCATGCGGAATCCTTTCTGCATCACCATATTCTTTTTGAATAAATCTCAAGACGGAAGTTTTCAAACCGCTGAAAGAAAAATCAAATTCATTTTTACATTGAGCAACCGGGAAATCAATAAGGTCATTGTTATAATTTTCTGCTGCGTTTTCAATTAAGGGACCACCCGGATATCCTAAACCCAAAAGTTTAGAGACCTTATCGAATGCTTCACCGGCAGCATCGTCAATTGTACTTCCGAGTTTTACAATTTCTAAATCACTTTTAACAATAAGTAATAATGTATGCCCACCTGAAACAACTAAACATAAATATGGGAATTCCGGTTTCTCTTCCATGAGGAATCCTGAAAAAATATGTCCTTCAATATGATTAACCGGGACAAAAGGTTTCTTCAAAGAGAATGATAATCCTTTTGCAAAAGTTAGCCCAACTAACAATGCGCCAACTAAACCCGGACCGGCAGTTGCACAAATTAGATCAATATTTTGAAGCTTAAGATTTGATTTTTGCAGAGCATTCTTTAATAGAGGCATTACAATTTGAAGATGCGCCCGGCTAGAAAGTTCCGGTACAACACCGCCATACTGTGTATGGAAATCCTGGGAAGAAATTAAATTGGAAGTAAGGATTCCATTTGAAATAATTGAAACCGAGGTTTCATCGCACGATGTTTCTATTCCGAGTACGTTTAATGTATTCATCTTTTTATTGTTTAACGGGGCTGTCTCAAAAGGAATAGTTCAAATAAAAAATCTGTGTAAATCTGTTCAAATCAGATTTTATCCGTGTGCAATTCTTTAAAAAAAATTTGCTTTTGAGACAGCCCTATTCGTTAGCATTCGTATCAATTAAACGAAAAGATACTTTTTGTTATATGCCATGCCATATTAGGATTTTCTTGAAGCCGCCGTATCGAATATTTATACCAATGCTCGCCGAATGGAACGTAAATTCTTATTTTGTATCCATCGGAATTAATTTTATCTCTCAATCTTTCTTTAACGCCGTAAAGCATTTGAAATTCGAATTTATCCTTTGACAAATTTTTGTTCTTAATAACCTGATAAGATTTATTAACTAAATAATCATCGTGCGTTGCTATACCAACATAGTTGCCATGGTCCAGCATATGGTCTAAAACTTCAAGGAAATTATCCCGTACTTCCTGACGGTTTTTAAAAGCAATTTCTTCCGGTTCAACATAAATGCCCTTACATAAACGATAATTCGTTCCGTTCATCTGGGGCGTAGATACATCCGCTAACGTTCTGCGTAAATATGACTGGACTACAACACCTACATTGTTATACTTTGCTTTCAATTTTTGATAAAGTTCAATTATATCATCCGTTGTTGATGAATCTTCCATATCGATCCTAACAAAGTTATTATAACCCTTTGCTTTCTCGAGAATTTCGATAACCTGGTTGAAACAAAATTCTTTGTCAATAACCAAACCAAGCTGTGTAGGTTTCAATGACAGGTTAGCATTCAAGTTATTTTTCTTGATTGCATCCAGAACTTCCAGGCATTCGATTTTGGCTCTTTCGGATTCCTTTTTATTAGATACGGCTTCACCCAGTACATCAATAGTAGCCACAATTCCTTTTGCATTTAATTCTTTTACAACTCTAACGGCATCATCTAATTTTTCCCCGGCTATATAGCGTTTGGCAAAAATATGAACTACAGATTTTGGTAGTAATTTTACGAATGAAACGATAAGAGTGTTAATAGGATTCACAAGTGCACCTTTTCTGAAATTTGCGATTGTAAAATTAGATTAACGTTGAAAAGAAGTCAAGGTAAGATACTGCTGTCCGATATATAGTTTTAATTTTCAGAAAGTGCTTTAATTATCATAATAAAGAATAATACTTTTTTCTCAAGATTCTTTTTGTTTGAATGATTCTCAATAATAAAATCCGATAACGCCTTTTTTCTTGTCTCACTAATCTGGAACGACATTCTACGCCTAACTTCTTCTTTGGTTACTCTATCACGCCTAACAACGCGATCTATTCTAATTTTTTCATCAGCCGAGACAAGAATTATATAATCAAAGAAGTCTTGAAATTTTGCTTCGAATATTAAAGCTGATTCAACAAAAATAATATTTGATGTCTTTGCGTATTCTTTTATTAGTTCTTTTATTTTTTTAATTGTCGGCGGGTGAACAATGCCATTGATTTTTTTTACTTGTGCTTTACTGGTAAAAACTCTTTTTGCCAGATAGCCCGTATTTAATTTCGTACCGGAATAGGTCTCGTCTCCAAATTCTTTTTTCAATTTATTCTTGGCAGAATTGTTTCCAATCATTATTTCTTTAGCAAGCAGATCAGAACGGATTACTTTAAATCCATTTTGCTCTATTAAATCGGTAACAATCGATTTCCCCGAACCGATTCCGCCGGTAATTCCAATTTTTAATATTTTCTTCATATAAAAAATTTGCCTCAAAAGTAATTATTAATTCTAAATTTGGAAAATTACTTTTGAGACAATCCCAGAAATTTATTTAGCGTAAGAAATTTTGCGTACTTCCCTTATAACCATCACTTTAATTTGTCCCGGGTATTCCATCTCTTCCTGAATTTTTTGAGCTATCTCATAAGATAAACGATCGGCAACAACATCATCAATTTTATCCGGTTCAACAACTACTCTAACTTCTCTTCCGGCTTGAATGGCATAAGTTTTAGCCACACCTTCAAATGATTTTGCCAATGCTTCAAGATTCTCAAGACGTTTAACATAACTTTCAAGTGGTTCTCTTCTTGCACCTGGTCTCGCACCGCTTATAGCATCTGCCGCTTGCACTAATGCAGCTATCGGATGTTCCATTTCAATATCTTCGTGGTGACTTCCTACAGCATTAACAACAATAGGATGCTCGTTATACTTTTTAGTCAATTCATAACCAAGTAAAGCATGCGGTCCTTCAACATCCCTATCGATTGTTTTACCAACATCATGTAATAGGCCGGCACGCTTAGCTAAGTTGGTATCAAAACCAAGTTCGGCAGCCATTATCCCGGTTAAATATGCAACTTCAATACTATGTTGTAATAAATTCTGCCCGTAACTTGAGCGGTACTTCATCTTACCAACATATTTCACTAATTCCGGGTGAATCCCATGTAAGCCAAGCTGAATTAAAGTATTCTCACCTTCTTTTTGAATTTCCTCATCGAGTTCTTGTTGAACTTTTTCAACTATTTCTTCTATCCTTGCCGGATGAATTCTACCATCGGCAATTAATCTCTCGAGGGATATACGTGCTACTTCTCTTCTAAATTGATCGAACGCCGAAAGTATAACAGCTTCAGGAGTATCATCAACAATTACATCAACACCGGTAGCAGCTTCGAATGCGCGGATATTTCTGCCTTCGCGGCCGATGATTCTTCCTTTCATCTCATCATTTTGAATTTGAACAACTGAAACTGTTGATTCTACTGAATGATCGACTGCTGTTCTTTGTATCGCCTGAATAACAATCCGTTGTGCTTCTTTCTTAGAATCGGCTTTTGCCTGATCCCTAACTTCTTTTATTGCCTGGGAAGCATCAGACTTAGCTTTGCTTATCATGTTTTCCATCAGCATCTTTTTAGCTTCGTCGGATGTTAAACCGGCAGTCTTTTCCAAACGGATATTTTGCTCGGTAATCAGCTTATCGAGTTCCTGGGTCTTTCTATCAAGATCCTCTTTCTGTTGCAGAAGAGTTTTTTCGAGTTCTTTATTAGTTTTTTCTTTTTGATTTACAACATCATATTTCTTTTCGAGACTCTCTTCCCTGGATTCAAGCTGCTTTTCAAAATTCTGAAGTTTTTGTTTTTTACTATTAACCTCATTATCGAACTCTTGCTTCTTTTTCAGCCATTCATCTTTTACTTCAAGAAGCTTTTCCCGTTTTAAATGTTTAGCTTCTTTTTCAGCATCTTCAACAATTTTCTGTGCTTTATCATTAGCGTTAGCGATATTGTTTTTACCGATTTTGGAATTAATAACCCATCCCAAAATGAAAGCTATAACTGCTGTTCCAACAGCAATAATAATCACCATTAACAAATCCAACTGCATAATTCCTCCATTAAACGAAAAATTTATATAAACCGCTTCTGCCGAATCTTATATAGGAAAAAGAACCCTTTCCCTATACAGTGCGGGAAACCGCCCGACGCTTTTTTCTTCCACTAGTCCCGGAACCGGGATCCCGATAAACCTATCTGCCGATAGGCAAGATCGGGATGAGGCCTGAAATACACGTCGCGAGCCGATAACCCTAAGGTTTTATAATGTTAGTTCTTTTTTTATAAAACGATCCGGCAGTGCGGAAAATTAGGATGGAGTTGACATAAATTTTGATTCAGTTAAAAGTAGCTTTATCTTCTTGATTTTGTCGGTGGCTTGTATGCTGAATTCTCTGAATTTATTTTTTTCAACAAAAAGGTCGTACGCTATATTAAGTGCGGCAATTATCGCTATTGTATCTTTTGGCTGATCGGGTAATTCATCTCGTGTTTCTTCCATCATACGATTTACATATTCAGCTAACTCAGCGGCTATCTCTTGATTTTCGACGAGTAAAGAATATTCTTTATCAAATATTTTTACTTTAAGCTTCTTTTTTTCTGTCATTTTATGTCAGTTCCATCTTCAAACATCATAATTAAGAACGTAAATGATAGTCTATTTTAGCTACCAATTCGTTTATTTTACTTTTTAAAGCTTCTCGCTCCTCCAGTTTTAATGATTCAGTACCGAAAAGATTTTCTTCATTAAAAATATTTTTGGTTATCTTAGATTCAATTTCAGAAATTTTCTTTTTTAAGGTATCGTTTTCTTTTTCAAGTAAAGTTATTCTGTTGTTTAATGCCTGGTTGGCTTCAATTAATTCAGAACCTTTTTGAATAAAGTAATATATTTGTTTTTCGAGAGCATTCAACTCATCAATAAACAAATCGTATTTAGATCCTTCTGCCAATTATGCACCTCTAAGTTGTGCACCAAATGTTTTTTCGACAGTCTGGATAATCTTCCTAAATTCTTTATCTACTTCATCCTCAGTTAATGTTCTGCTTGAATCATAGTATTCAAGTTGAAAAGCTAAGGATTTTTTATCTTTACCTAAACTGTCACTTTGAAAGATATCAAATAACTTAATCTGATGCAACAATTTAGAGCTGGCTTCCTTTATTACTCCTATAACCTTATCCGATTCAACATCTTTTTCCAGAACAAAGGCAATATCACGATAAACTTTAGGAAACTTTAGTAACTCCTTAAATTTACGCTGAGGTTCCAGAATTGCTTTCAATGAATCGACTTCAAGTATGGCTATAAACACTTCCTGGTTAATATCAAATAATTGCTGGAATTCAGTTTTTATTTTACCCCCTATTCCAATGTTCCCAAATTCTGTCGTTATACCAAAACTCTGTTCGGTAAATCTATCTGTAACATCATAGGTTGTCTTGAATTCGGTTGCGCGGTAAAGTTTATTTAGGAAGTTATAAACAGCTCCTTTAAGATCAAAGACGTCTTCTCTTCTATCTTGTGCATACCACTCTGTTTCTATCTCTTTGCCGGTTAAAGCAATTATAAGATGCTCCTTCTCGGTAAAATCGTCAAAAGAAGTTATTTCGCTATCAGAAATTTTTTCGAATACTTTACCAATTTCAAAAAATTTTAGATTCTTCTCGTTAACTTTCAAGTTATTTGAGACAGCTTGCAGCATACCCGGAAGTAATGATGGACGCAGATGAGACATCTCCGAGCTTTGTGGATTTAACATCTTTATCGGGCTGCCAAATCGATACGCAGTACTTTCCTTTACTAAGGAATTAGTCATAATTTCGTAAAAGCCAAGCGATGTTAAAATATTTCTAACATTATCATTAAAAGCAGATTGGTCAATTTTATCTTCAAGTGTTGTGCTAACCTTATTGATTTCAGGTATTAGATCATAACCGTAAATTCGTGCAACCTCTTCAATTAAATCAATTTCTCTTTCAATGTCATGACGGTAACCCGGTATAATAACTTCTATTTCATTTTCACTTTCAAGTTTAATTGTAAAACCAAGATTCTTGAGTATATCTTTTACATTTGGGAGCGATACCTCGTAGCCAAGAATTTTCGAAATCCGGGAATACCTAAGCTTTGCTGTTTTAAGCGTAATTGGAGTAGGATAAGCATCAATTTCACCGGAATAAATTTCTCCGCCAGCTACTTCTTGTATTAATTGTGCAGCACGTCTTGCCGCCCACTGAGTGATATTAAAATCAGAACCGCGCTCAAATCGATATGAAGCATCGGTAGACAATCCAAGCCGCTTGGCGGTCTTACGGATTGACGACGGATTGAAATAAGCGCTTTCAATCAATACATTTTTTGTTGATGGAGTAACTTCAGAATTTTCACCGCCCATTACACCGGCAATTGCTACCGGTTTTTCAGCATCACAAATCATTAAATCAGTGGATTTTAAAATTCTTTCTTTTGAATCCAATGTTGTAAATTTTTCATCTTCGCTTGCACACCTAACAACTATCTTTTCACCGGTAAGATTATCAAGATCAAAAGCATGTAATGGCTGACCAACTTCGTATAAAACGAAATTAGTAACATCAACAACATTATTAATCGGTCTCAAACCAATGCTTTTTAATTTTGTCTTTAGCCAATTTGGTGATTCGCCTATTGTTACACCGTTAACAACCTTACCAATATACCGGGGGCAATTAACAGCATCAACAATTTCAACCTTAGCATAGTCAGATGATTTTTTTTGAGATTCTTTAAACTTGATTTCAGGAAATTTTAATTCACGCTTAAATATTGCAGATAAGTCTCTCGCAATTCCTATATGACTAAGTGCATCTGCGCGGTTAGGTGTTATAGCAATATCAAGTACAATATCATTTTGACCTACCGCATCGGCTAAATTTTTTCCAGTCTCGATGTTTGAATCGAGCACCAATATCCCTTCGTGGTTATCGCTTAATCCTAATTCTTTTTCGGAGCAGATCATTCCAAAAGATTGTTCACCACGTATTTTTGCTTTTGCTAACTTAATTCCTTCAGATGGTATAACAGCACCCACTTTTGCAAAAGCAACTTTTTGACCTTGCTCAACATTTGGTGCACCGCAAACTACATTGTGCTCACTTGTCCCGTCATCAACAATACAAACGGAAAGCTTATCGGCATTAGGATGTTTCTTCTTTTCTTTAACATAGCCAACAACAAAATTCTCGAATACTTTTGATTGATCAATCACTTCTTCAACTTCTAAACCGGCGACAGATAGTTTGTGAACGATCTCATCCAAGGAAATCCCTGATAAGTCAATGTAATCTCTTAGCCAATTAATAGATATTTTCATGATAAATAATTACTCCGGTTCAACTAAAATTGTTTTAAGAATCGTATATCGCTGTCGAATAAAATCCTGATATCATCAATACCGTATTTACGCATTGCAGTTCTTTCGATTCCCATACCGAATGCATACCCGGTATATTTTTCAGGATCGATACCAACATTAATAAAAACATTCGGGTCAACCATACCGCAGCCTAAAACTTCGAGCCATCTTCCCTCTTTACCTTTCGGCTGCCACCAAACATCCATTTCTGCACTTGGTTCTGTGAACGGAAAGAAACTTGCCCTGAAACGGTAAACAACATCTTTTCCAAAAAACTGTTTGAGGAATGCAACAAGTGTCGCCTTAAGTTCGGCGAATGTAACATCAGTATCTACATACAGACCCTCAACTTGATGGAACAAACAATAACTTTTAGCACTTATCACTTCGTTACGGTACACTTTACCAGGCATTATTGCACGAATAGGCGGCTTCATGTTTTGCATAACACGTATCTGCACCGGCGAGGTATGAGTACGCAAAACAAAATTTGGCGTTACGAAAAATGTATCTTGCATATCACGCGCCGGGTGATCATCGGCAAAATTTAGAGCTGTAAAATTATTGTAATCCGATTCTAATTCGGGACCTTCAAATAATGAGAAACCCAACCCTTTAAAAATGTATTTGACCTCATCCATAGTTTGAGTAATCAAATGCTTGCTGCCAACCTGGTAAGTACGACCGGGTAGTGTAAGATCAATATCCGATTGTTTTTGAAGATTCGTTCTACTCTCAATTTCACTTTTTAGTGAATCGAATTTTTCTTGAATGTGTGTTTTAAGATTATTCAACGATTGACCAACTAACTTCTTTTGATCATTCGGAACAGATTTGAAATCTTCAAAGAATTGTGTAAGAATTCCTTTACGGCTCAAATATTTTAGGCGTACATCTTCAAGGGAATTTAGGTCACTTACTTTTGATAGGTCGTCATCAAAGTTATTTCGGGTTTCTGAAATTTTATCAAGCATAAGCAATCCCGACAATTTAAAGAAATACCCTCTCGAAAAATTATTTAACAATAATTCGAGAGGGTTATAATTAATTCATTGCAAACTTAACTACATCAGCAAAGACTTGCGGATTTTCGACTGCAATAGAAGCTAATAATTTTCTGTTAATTTCAATACCTTTTTTATTCAATAGGTTAATTAGCTTAGAATAAGAAATTCCATTTTCTCTTGCTGCAGCATTTAATCTAACAATCCAAAGCGAGCGGTATTCTCTCTTTTTAAGTTTGCGATCTCTATAAGCATGTACAAGACCTTTTTCAACATGGTGTTTTGCAACAGTTAAAACTTTGCTGCGCGCACCCCAGTATCCTTTAGCTTTCTTCAGTAATTTTTTACGCCTTGCTTTCGATGCTGCTGAATTAACTGAACGTGGCATATTTTATTTTTCTCCAATTATTGTAGCATTATTTTTAATCTTTTTGAATCTGCCGGTGATACTAGAACTCCCTTGCGAAGTTGTCTTTTTCTCTTGGTAGATTTTTTAGTAAGAATATGTGACTTATAAGCTTTGTTTCTTTTAATTTTTCCGGATCCGGTTTTTCTAAAAGTTTTAGCGGCTCCTCTGTTACTTTTCATTTTGGGCATCATTACACCTATCTATTTTTTCTTTTTTCCTTTTTGCGGTGCAAGAATAGCATGCATCGCTCTGCCTTCAAATTTTGGTTCTTGCTCAACTTTAGAGACATCTTCCAATCTCTCTAAAAACCTTTTTAATAAAGCTTCACCGAGTTCTGTGTAAGCAAGCTCGCGTCCTTTAAAGATAACTGAAACTTTTACTTTATTTCCTTCTTCAAGAAAATTTGCAGCATGTCTTGCTTTAAAATCAAAATCATGAGTATCCGTATTTGGGTGCAGCCTGATCTCTTTTAAAACACTTACTTGCTGTTTTTTCTTTTGTAATTTCTCTTTTTTCTGTAACTCGTAAATAAATTTTCCGTAATTGATAACTTTGCAAACTGGAGGTGTAGCTTGCGGAGCTATTTCAACCAAATCCATTCCGGCTTCTTCGGCAATACGTAACGCTTCTTTCGTTGATACAATTCCAATTTGTTCTCCGTTAGCACCTATCAATCTGATTTCAGGAATACGAATTTCCTGATTTACACGATATTTGATCTCAGCGATATAATACCTCTTTAATGGTGATTGATTTTGTTTTTAATTTCGTCAGTAATTTGTTTAGTAAAATCTGTGACAGTCATTGTACCTTTATCACCTAACTTATGCTGGCGCACAGAAACTGAATTTGATTCTTTTTCTTTTTCACCAACAATCAGCATGTAAGGTACTTTCTGTGTTTCCCAATCGCGAATTTTATAGCCGATTTTTTCATTTCTTTCATCTAGCTCAACGATAATATCATTCTTTTTCAGTTCATCTGCAACATGCTTTGCATAATCAAAATGATTTTGCGAAACCGGTATAATTGCTGCCTGGACCGGTGCGAGCCATGTCGGGAATGCCCCGGCATAATGTTCAATTAGAATACCCATAAAACGTTCAATAGAACCGAGCAAAGCACGGTGAATCATAAATGGCTGATGTTCTTTTCCATCCTCACCGATATACTTCATTTCAAATCGAGCCGGCTCATTAAAGTCAAATTGAATTGTGCTCAACTGCCATTCTCTGTGCAAAGCATCTTTAATTTTGATATCGATCTTTGGACCGTAAAAAGCACCGCCGCCTTCATCAATCTGATATTTTAAATTTTCCTTTTCGAGTGCAGTCATTAATGATTTTGTTGCCTTATCCCACGATTCATCATCTCCAACCGAACCTTCCGGTTTAGTTGCCACGTAAAAAGCCAAGTCATCAAAACCAAATGACTTAAGCATGTACCTCGAAAATCTAACTACCTCGATAATCTCATCTTCCATTTGCTCGTGAGTACAAAACAAATGCGCATCATCTTGTGTGAATCCGCGTACTCTTAATAATCCATGCAGCACACCGCTTTTTTCATAACGATATACAGTACCGAGTTCCGACCAGCGTAAAGGTAAATCTCTGTACGATCTCAGTTTTGTTTTATAGATCATAATATGGAACGGGCAATTCATCGGTTTGATGAAATAATTTTGTCCATCAATACTCATAGGTGAATACATACTATCTTTGTAGAAACCAAGATGACCGCTTGTTTCCCATAACCAGCTTTTACCAAGATGCGGTGTATATAGCAACTCATATCCGTTTGAAAGATGCTGTTCGCGCCAGAAAGTTTCAATTGTGTTTCTTATACGCGCACCCTTAGGATGCCAATATATTAAACCGGCACCGGCTTCTTCGTGGATACTGAATAGATCGAGAGCTTTGCCGATTTTTCTGTGATCGCGTTTTTTTGCTTCTTCAAGAAAGAGTAAATAATCATCAAGCATTTTTTTCTTAGGAAAAGAAATACCGTAGATTCTCTGCATCCTTTTGTTGTGTTCATCACCGCGCCAATAAGAACCGGATACGTTTAGTAATTTCAAGAATTTAATTTTCCCAACATCGGGTATGTGCGGACCGGTACAAAGATCGGTAAAATCACCTTCGTCATAAATACTAATTACATCGTTGGCATCATCGAGTTCGCTCAAGATTTCTAACTTATAATTATCACCCTTCTTTTCGAAAAATTTAACTGCATCGGCTTTTTTAAGTTCGGTTCTCTTAAATGGATTTTTTTGTTTGGTAATCTCGAGCATCTTATTTTCAATTTTAATAAGATCCTCTTCACTTAACGTTGAATTGATATCAATATCATAATAGAAACCCGAATCGATAGCCGGACCTACACCGAATTTTGCTTCGGGGTAAATTGATTGCACTGCATGTGCCATCAAATGTGATGTAGAATGCCAGTAAGTTTTTTTTCCGTCAGGATCATCAAATGTTAGAATCTCTAACTGTACATTGTTATAAATTTTTGCTGCTAAGTCTTTAACAACTCCGTCAACTTTTGCAACAATAGCGTCTTCGGCTAATCGGTTCGAAATTTTTTGTGCGATTTCGAAAGGGGTAATACCCTTTTCAAATTCTTTTACCGAACCATCCGGAAATTTTATTTTGATATTATTATTCATATTCTTTTCTAAGCAAAAAAAAACGGAGTTAACTCCGATTTTGTGGGTTCTATAGGATTCGAACCTATGACCTTCTGCACGTCAAGCAGACACTCTAGCCAACTGAGCTAAGAACCCTCGAAAATTAAAACGTCATTTTAATTAACCTTATACGAATAAGTTAGTACCGAGAGCCGGACTCGAACCGGCACGGGTGTAAACACCCATAGGATTTTAAGTCCTATGCGTCTACCAATTCCGCCATCCCGGCAAAATTATTTTCAAAATTTTAAGTACTATGCGCCCCGCTTAGCGGGGTAAATCTACCAACTTGCCAGCCTCTGGCTGATTCCGCCATTCCGGCAAAATGGAATGCAAATATAAATCTTTTTTACAAATTATCGCAATAATTATGTTTTACAATAAAATATTTCAAACATTTTTTGTTGAATATAGAATTAACTTGGAACATAAGTAAAGGAAATTTGCAAAGAAGAGTTCAAAAAACTATTTTTGCATTCGCTTTTAAGGGCCCATAGCTCAGTTGGTTAGAGCAGCTGACTCATAATCAGCGGGTCGGAGGTTCAAGTCCTTCTGGGCCCACTTAAAAACCCCGATAACAATTCGTTTTCGGGGTTTTTTGTTTTTAAATCCCGATGATTTACTGTATGCAGTGTATGGACTTATAAATCGAAGCCGATATAAGAAATTTTAGGTATATAGATTATAAAAAAAGATTTTTCAACATTTCCTTATCACTTAATAATAAATCAGGAGAACCATCGAAAGCAACTTTACCTAACTTGATTGAATAAACTTTATGTGAGATTGCTAAAATTTCTCTTACTTTCTGTTCAACAATCAAAATGGAAAGATTCATTGTTTTATTTATTTCGACAATCTTTTGAAATACATCATTAAGTAAGTTAGGCGCTAGACCAAGTGAAGGTTCATCTAACAAAAGTAGCTTTGGTTCGGGAATTAGAGCACGTCCCAAAGCAAGCATTTGTTTTTCGCCGCCGCTAAGTGAACCAGCAAATTGATTAAATCTTTCTTTCAATATCGGGAATACATCAAGAACAGATTCTATTCTTTCATTGAGTTTATTCTTTGATAGTAAATAACCGCCTATCTCTAAATTTTCTTTAACGCTCAGCTCATCAAAAACACGATTGCCTTGCGGAGCGAAAGTTATTCCTAGTGAAATATTTTTTGATGGTTTATTGTGGTTAAGATTTTTTTTATCAAAAAGAATTTCTCCGTTCCATACAGAAATTAATCCGCAGACAGCTTTTAGAATTGTGGATTTACCAGCTCCGTTGGGACCGATTATGGATACAATTTCACCGCCCTCCACCTTTAGACAAAGATCGAAGATTACTTGTTTTTTATCGTATCCGGTATTTAAGTTTTTTATTTCGAGCATTTTACTCTAAATACGCCTCGATGACTTTAGGATCGTTACGAACTTCTTCAGGTATTCCCTCGCTTACTTTAGTACCGGTATCCATAAAGATTAGTCTGTTGCAAATTCTCATAATAAAATCCATGTCATGTTCAATTAGAATTACAGACTTCCCTTTTAAAGGGAGTTCAGAAATTATAGTAAGTATTTTATCTCTCATTTCCGGATTGATACCGGCGATTGGTTCATCCAATAATAATAATTTCGAATCTGCTGCTAAGCAACAAATAATACTAAGTAATTTCTGCTGGCCGTATGAAAGTGTACCGGCAAGATCATTTGCTTTATCTTCTATACCGGCATACCTTAAAAGGTCCAAAGCTTTTTGCTTATTATCTTGTTCGACTTTGGAAATTGATTTAGGTCTGAAGATTATATTTTGGATTTGTTCATTCTGCTGATGGTTAAAACAAAGTAGAATATTATCGAGTACCGGCATTTGTTTAATTAATCTCAAGTCCTGAAAAGTTCTAGAGATTCCAAGTTTAATAATTTTATGAGATGGATATTTTGTAATAACATTTCCATTAAACTCAATCTTTCCTCTGTCGCTTTCAATGAAACCAGTAATAACATTAAATAAAGTGGATTTACCGGCACCATTAGGACCGATCAGTCCAACGATTTCGTTTTCATGTACAACGCATGAAAAATCATTAAGGGCTTTAACACCATCGAAGGATTTATTTAAGTTTTCAATTTTTAACATCATGCTTATCGTTTAATAGAACGCGGATGACGCGGATTAAACTGATCTCCACAGATATTTATTTGTTAAATTTATATTCTCCCAGAAATCCTTGAGGACGCCAAAGCATGAAGATTACCAGCAAAGCGCCGTAAAGAATCTGTCTGATGTTTGCAGCAATTGAATTTGGTAAACCAATAAATCTTAGCAGTTCGGGCAGAGCAATCAAAACAGCCGCACCCACAATACTACCTTTTAAATTTGCAGAACCGCCGATAATTACAATTGATATGATGAAAATTGATTCCATAATTGTGAAGCTTGTTGGGTCTATATACGTGATATAAGTTGCATAAATAACACCGGCAATCGATGCAAGCGAAGCTCCGATTACAAATACTTTTATTTTGGCAGATGAAACATTTCTACCGGAAGCACGAACGAAAACTTCATCTTCCCGGATAGCTTTTAACAATCTTCCGAAAGGTGATTTAACAATTCTATTTGAAATCCAAAAAGTAATCCCGGCAAGGATTAAAACCAATATTAAAAATTCAATATGGGTTGTAATCTCAAAACCAAAAATATTCGGCTGGGGAATCCCGGGTAAACCAAGTGGTCCGCCAGTGAAATCCACAAGATTATTAAGTATGCTGAAGGTTATAATCTGGAAGGCAAATGTTGCAATCACAAAATAATCGTCACGCAATCTTAAAGATGGAATGCCAACCAGTGCGCCAAAAATGCCTGAAGCAATTATCGCAAGAAATAGATTCAACAAAAATGGTGTTTGTAATTTTAATGCCATCAAAGCTGCAACATAAGCACCGACTCCGTAAAACGCGGCATGCGCGATTGAGAGAATACCGGTGTAGCCGACTAATAAATTTAACGACACTGATAATATTGTATAGATGCCGATTAAGATTAATATGTGAAGAATGTATTCCATGAATCTCGATACTTGTTTCTGGTTACTTGATGCCCGCTCCGACTTGATGAGACTAGTCGAATCGAGGCGAGCTGGTTTCTAGTTACTTGTTTCTTGTTATCTGTTTAGTATTTCCAAAGCCCACTTACGGAATCTTTCCAATCTTAGTAACATATCTTTTGTTTGTGATAAGGAATATAGTTCACCTAAATATGAAACTTTTGTTTTTTCTTCAATAATTCGTCTAAGCTGATTCATAGCTTTATACTTTTCATCACTCTCTCCGACAACTTCATCCAAAAGAGTAATCGTATCCTCATGATTTTCACCAATACTTTTCATCCCGGAAAGTTTGATGCATAAAGCATCTGAAAATGCAATTGCCGAATGTACTATAAGAACTCCGGAAGCCGTCCAGTAGTCAAAATCCATAGAATCTTTGGCTGCTTTATAAAAGTGTTCGGCAACATCAAGATATTTTTTATAGTTTTGACGAGGAATTGATTTACGACCTCTACGTTTAGCCATTTATCAATCCTTTTAAGCTTTTACCCGTAATAAGGATTCCTTCTTCAACAATGCCTTTTATCAATTTAGATTTCTTTTTTCTTATGAACTGACTTTTCATAAATATTACCGGTGCTAATTTAATTCCAAATTTTTTATACAGTTTTTGAGATTCTTGATTCAATGTATGACTGATAAATGTTACATCTATTTGGGAATTTACTATACAGCATATATCAAGATCAGAAAGAGATTTCTCTTCTTTACGGGCAACACTACCAAATATTACAGCGCTGTAAACTCGTTTCTTTAATATTGCTGAAAGAGCATTTTTAATTTCTTCTATGAATTTGTTTTCTGTAGAATAAATCTTCAGAATGATTTCTTGGACAAGAAAATGTTCACGGTTAAGACTAAATATATGATCCCTTCCACCAACTATTCTATTTACGATTCCAAGTTCTTCAAGGGATGTTAATGCTTTAAAGGCAGACCGGGGATTCATACCGGATACACGGGCAACTTCGTTACCGGAGAACCCGGTGTTTGTATCGAGCAATGCGCGTAATACAGCAACATTGGACCATGTGCGGAAAAGTTCGTCAAACACTCTGTGGATTACCATATATTCACTTTATATACTTTTGTATACAAACATATACTTTTGTAAATGAAGGCGCAAACGGCTACTGGCTACTTGTACCTTGTTACTTGTTTCTGGTTACTGGTCGCTTGCATCTGGTTTCCGGACTGATTGAATAAACTTGTTTAGTTTTTTGCCTAATATATCTATACGATTTGATAGTTCATTGAACAATTTTTCATCGGTTAATGATTTGGTTTCATATATTGTTTCGAGATGGTCAATTGTTTCATCATTTGAAGCTTGTGCATATAATAAATGTTTTATGTAATCCATCTTATAATATCTTCTGCCATATCCTTCTACAATATTTGAGCGAACGGATTTGCTTGATCTACGGATTTGAGAACCCTCTTCAAACATTTCAAACTTGGGAAGCTTTTCTAGAGTCATTTTGTGAATGTCAATGCTTATGTCTTTTGCTAACTGCCAGATTTCGAGATTTTTGTAGCTCATTGTTTGTTCCTTGTTTCTGGATTCTGGTCTCTTGTTTCTGGATTCTGGTTCCTGGTTACTAGTATTTTGCTTTTACCAGTACCAAGTAACCAGCTGCCAGCTCGCCTCGATTCGACTAGTCTCATCAAGTCGAAGCGGGCATCTAATAACCAGTTATCCAGCAACCAGTATCAAGTTAAACTTCCGCTTTCCTAAGTTTTTTGCCAAAGAATCCTTCCGGCTTAAACAAAAGAAATATTAGTAGTATTGCAAATGCAATTGCGTCTTGCCATTGTGAACTTATATACCATACTCCAAGATTCTGGGCCAATGCCAATAACAAAGAACCAAGAACAATTCCACGAATGCTTCCTACGCCTCCAACAATCATCGCAACTACACCCATCATTAAAGCATTCATTCCCATGGTTGGAGTCATATCAACATCAAGTGAAACGAGAATACCGGCTATACCGGCAAGTGCCGATCCGATTGCAAATGAAATTAGAATTACTTTATCGCTATTGATACCGGAAATGTTTGCAAGTTCGGGGTCGTTGGCAACAGCTCTCATTGCTTTTCCCGTCTTGGAAAGATGCAAGAAGTAAGCAACAAGTATTAAGAGAACAATACTTGTAATAATTATTATTATCTGGACCGGAGTAATTCTTGCACCGAAAACATTTAAACCTTCTACAACCGGCCAGGTCCGGATAGATTTTGTATCATCGCCAAAAACCATTGAGATAACATTTTGCAGAACAATATAAATACCTAGCGAAGCAAGCAAAAGGATGAGCGAAGACGAGTTCTTTTTACGGAGAGGTCTATAAACCAACCATTCAATCAAGCAGCCAAGCAAACATGCACAAATTATTGCTAAAGGCAGAGAGAGATAGAGGGATAAATCGAACAATTGAATAAACAAAAAAGTGAAGTAAGCACCGGATGTGAAAACTACTGCGTGAGCAAAGTGGAAAAATTTAACTGATTGATATATCAAAGAAAAACTTACTGCTATTAACAAAAAAGTACTAAATGCAATAAGACTATTGATTAAAAGTTGACTAGTCAAAATAATTTTGTATTAATTTATTGGGACAAAATTATTGTTAATTACTTTAAATAATTTGAAGGTTTTATTTACTTCGCCAAATTTATTGAACTTTGTCAAACCAGTAGCTCCAACAAATTCAACCGAATCAAGTGCCTCCTGAATTTTTGCAACGTCATAATTAGTTTTCATTAATACATTGGAAACTACTAATAGAGCATCATAACAAAGGGCAGCATATCCCCCAGGATCAGTTCCAAATTTACTTTTGAATTTTTCTTTGAATTCATCAGCTTGTTTTTTATAAGGACCTTCTCCCCATGCAAAAGAAGTAATTATCACTCCTTCTGAAGACCCTTTAGTAAGCTCAAGAAAATCCTTTTCAAAAGTACCATCAGTGCATAAAATCTGTTTTTTAATATTTAATTGTTTCGCTTGGTTAACTGCATTTGCTGCTTCTTTCCAATTACTTGGAATAAATATTATATCAGGATTTAATTTTTTTATTTTTATAAGCAGTGTCTGGAATTGTGTTTCGTTTTGCGGAAAACCATCGCTTGAAATAATTTCACCTCCAAGTTCAATAAATTTCTTTCGGAATGTTTCAGTTAAGCCAACTCCATAATCTGTATTCATAAAAAGAATTGATACCTTTTTAGCTTTCAAGGTATTTACAGCATATTCTGCTAATTGAGAACCTTGCAATGCATCCGAAGGACATATTCTGTAAACATAATCACCAGCATCCTTAATCCGGTAATTAGTTGCTGTAGGTGTGATAAGTAAAACTTTATCTCTGGAAGTGAAAGGAGCAATAGCCAAAGTTGTATTAGAAGTGAATGCCCCGATTATTATCTTTACTTTATCCGCATTTACAAGTTTATTATATGCATTCACAGCTTCTTTTGAGTCAAGTTTATCATCCTCATAAATAATTTCCAATTTTACAGCAAACTCAGGATTTTCAGATTTGATTTTATCTAATGCTATTGTAAAACCATTTTTTAAATGTTGGCCGTATATCGCACCATCGCCCGAGAAGGGGCTTATAACACCTACCTTAATTTTTTCTTGATTTGAACATCCTATTAGCATTAAAACAGATAGAGTCTGGCTAATAAAACACTTTAATATTTTTTTAATTATCCTATTGTTCGGTATCATATAATTGTCTCCTCCAGAACATCTTGTGGAATATTTTTTCTGATACTTACAAGATTGGAACTTCTAACGGCATTAGAAAAACCATATTTATTAAATAAATACTCTCTTAATTGTATAACTATCTCTTTAGCTTCTATTTGAGAAATAGAGTCGTCTAAAGTTTCATAATCGTAAATCAGGGCTAAGTCATTTTCTTCATTAAATAGTGGTTCTATATTGTAATTTAACCATTCTTTATTCTTGATGATAGATGAGTGTTTCACTAACGCAAATTGATTAATCTCAAGTGAATAAATGTATTGATTATTTTCTTCCACAAATTTTACTGTTTCAGCAAGATTTTCTCTTTTTTCACCAGGGAATCCAACGATTATCCAAAGATGATTTTTTATTCCAACTTTTGAAGTATTCCGAATAACATTCTTTATATTTAGAACATTATGTCCCTTCTTCATTCCAGCCACAATTTCTTTATTACCACTTTCAAAACCAAAATATAGCCAACGGCAACCAGATTGAAATATTAATTTACAAAAATCTTCTTCCATGAACTCTTTTGCTAAGATAACATAGGCTTCCCATCTTATCTCAAGTCCTCTTTCCAAAATAAGGGTGCTAATTTCTTTCATCATTTTTAAAGGCATTGCATCATCAACAAATTTGAAATTTTTCACATAATATTTCTTGATTAGTGTTTCAATGTCATCCACAACTTGAAGAGAGCTCCTCTGCCTATGCCCAATATCATATCCGAAGGGGATATCACAGAAGGAACACCGATCCCAGTAACATCTTCTACTTGCATAGATTGGAAGAATAGGTTGTTGGTCAAAGTAATTATCAAGCAATAATCCATCAAAATTAGGAGTTGGTAATTCAGTAACAAGCGTTGAAACATTAGAAGTAATTAACTTGCTAGTGTTGTTATAATTTGACTTTTCTTTATGAATAATATCATTACAAAGATTTACTAATTTATTCTCCCCTTCTCCGATAATAGCATTGTCATAATATGTTGAGAGAACATTTGTATTCCCAAAGAATTGTTGATTTCGAGTTACTACATTTCCTCCAATTACAACTCTGATATCTGGGTTTAACTCTCTTAATATCTTTAACAAAGTAAAAGAAGGGATTAATTGAGTAGGGGCAGTAATCGAAAGACTGATTATTTTGGGACTAATGTCAAATAATATTCGTGGGATGTGCTCTTTATAAAAATGAATAAATATATTTCTTGATCCCTCATTTAGAGACTGCAAAATATCTTTAGAAGAAAATTCATTGAGTCCCATTTTAAAATTAGTAAATGATATTTCAAAAGGTTTTTGTGCAACCGATATTATATCAAAAGCTAAATTGATAATTGTGGCAGAAAAATCTCGCTCTTCTTCATTCTCTGATTTTATTCCATCAATTGCTTGTTCAATATATTCAGGAACATACTTTAAAAGAGGATGAGCAACGTAATTATAATCATCAGATGATATAGTTGTATTAGTTTTTAATTTGTCAAAACATTCATTAAGAAATTTACTTGAGAGAATATTATGATAAAATTCTAAATTAATATCTATTTGAGCACAAGAAATTCCTTCAGAATCTAAAGCAGCTTTTAACGCCGGTGATGCAAGATACGGCATGTGTGGATAGAATACTGGAGGGAAAATAATAAGTAAATCTTTATTTTGTGCCATAAATTAGAGAAGTTTTACTGTCTCATCTTTGCGTTTCTTTTTAAACAGCTCTTTAAGAAAACCAATATCTTTCTTTTTGCTCATCGGTAGTAAATGTGGATATTCGCATTCTTCTAAAGATTTATTTTGGTTGATATTCTTGATAAAATGTTTGAAGTCTTCAGAAGAATATCTTTTTTCTCGTTCCATTTTTATTTGTACTCCTTATTTATAAAATCTAATATTTGAGCTCCATCTTCTTGTTTTGCTTCTAACAATATTTTAAGCAAATTTTTATATGATTCAAGATTAGCTGCGTCCTCATTTGGTAGTTGTATAATTGATCGAAAAGCATATTTCATTAATAATGCTTCTTTTTGTGGATCAGATTCAACACCAATGGCAAATAGCCAGTTTGCATCATCTATTGAGTTGCCCTTTCCAATTAAAGTGAAATCAGTAGAAGGACCTTCTGAATAATACTTTTCAGCTTGTTCTTTGGTTAATTTAACAAATTTCATATGTGAAGGTTCCATATGATATCTTTTAATAAAATCTTCCCCGATGGTCGTTTGCCAATGCTGTCTATTAATATCATTCTGTGCATTTTTCCATAGACTACATTTACAATAAAAATAAAATTGTGACGTATCTTTTATCTCTCTTAACCATTTATCAGTAAGATTTTTTTTTAGGGTGATATTGGCATCTAAATAAATTTGTGCAAAGTTTTTCATAATTGGTTCTGGAGATTGTCTTTCACCATTATATAAACGATCAGTAAAGTTTTCTCTGGCGTCTTCAGAATTTTTTAATCCAAGTTTTTTACATAATCCTTTATCCATATCATTCAATGACAGTATAAATCTATATATACTAAAATTAGTACTATTATGCGTGGTGATCATTTCCCTCAATACTTTTTTATAGCTTTCAAATCTGTCACTAATCCACCAACCCCGTTCTTGATTATCAGTGACATACTCAGGACTTGAGTGAAAATTATACCATCTCTTAGGATCTTTATCCCAAACTGTCACAACTATAAGTTTTTCATTTGGCCCGAGTAATATTTGATTTGTATTCATAGATTATTAGAATTATCCTTATGGACGCTGAGGTTAATTATACTACTCACTAAAGTCGCATACATCCCAAAATTAGTAGCCACCTTAAAATTTGTGAAATCTTGAGTCTCTTCTTTAAAGTATTCTTCAATAAGTTTAATCATAATTATCTTTTCCTCTTCGGTAACGGTAGTATCTTCAAACTTCTTTATTATATCGACCCAGTTTGCCATGTAGCTTTCTAATGCCTTTGTAAACGCTTCTTTAAATATCGGTTCATTTATTTCTCCCATCTTGTTTAATATTTTATGATAACTCTCGATTGTCCTTGATGCATTATTGACACTTTCTGACGCACTACCAACACTTGTTAATGTTTCCTTAGTCTCCAACAGTATTTTTTCATTTTGATTTGATACTTTTTCTGAGGTATTAGCGGCATTTCTAATAGTCTCAACAGCTGATATTAAAAATTTAGATACAATTGTTATAAAAGCTACATTCAAAACCGCAACACCAAATTCAGAAAATTTTTCAGTAAAAAAACATTCTGGTCTGACTTCGTCACCAACAAATATTGTCTTATTTGCATGTAAGTAAATAGCACCGAGTAATCCGGCGCTCGCTATAAATATCCATAGGTTAGAGTGATTCAGTTTACTTTTATACAACCCTATAATAACCATCACAAAAGTAAGTACAGAAAAGATTACAAAAAGGAAATCAAAGAAATACTTATTAACATATTTTGCGCTAGAGGTAAGAATTATTGTAATAAAAAAGAACCATGCAATGTTAGTAATCAGAATACTTTTTTCATCTTTGAAAAGCGTATTTAACACTTTCAATTTATTTAACTCCACTGTCTATTATTTCAGAGATAGAGTAAATATATTATTATTAATCTTATTAAAATACTTTTAGCATACATTGCTCAAAAATATTTAGTTTTTTAAAATGAAAATAGATTTGTATAAAGTGAATATCCAAAACTGATTTAAACTAACTAAAGAAATATAATAAAGCAATGAATTTTCTTTCAAAACTACTTTTATACATTCAACTTTAAATATACTGCTGGACAATATTTATTATCATTTTTAACTGACTGCCAAAATAGTCGTATGACTACTTCGGTAGCCACTGTTGATGGGTGTGGCGAAACTATTATATCATCACAAGCAAAGCGAAATGATCTTTAATTCTTAAATTAACGATTGCTTAGGTCGTTCCTCTCTCGCAATGACTATTCAAATGGTTTGGGGATGGATTATTCATTTAAATACCAACTAAAAGTTTACTTCTTCTTCACCGCACAATACCAATCACTTGAATCTTCGAGCAGTGTATTGATCTTCTTCACTAAAGAATATGGATCATCCAAACTACCCTCTTGCAGTAATGACAATTCATATATCTGCTCGGTAACATTTTTCAAATACTCATCGTTGGGATCGGCTTTGAATACATTAATTAAATTTCTTACAAGTTTATGATCGGGATTAACTTCCAATATTTTTTTCTGCGTTCCCAAAGTTTGATTGGTTAGTTTCATAATCTTATGCAT
>DYJK01000035.1 GCA_020723165.1 Melioribacter roseus
TCGTTACATTAAGAATAAAAATTACTCTGTATGATTTTTCGTTTTTACCCAGCGGTCCGGCTACAACTAATTTTCCAATATCTGCCAATCGATTAATATTCTTAAGATGACCGGCGAAGAGACTATCCAAAACTTTTTTGTTATCCGTTTTATTAGGCCCGGTTTTAAGAATTACCCAGACATATTTTTTCATCCCGTAATCATCCGCACCAAGAGATTTTGCCAATGTAGAATCGTAATTGGGATTTACTGTCTGTGCGTTTGTTAACAAAGTAAATAATAACAAAGCAAAAAATTTTAATAGTGATTTCATTTTGTATCCCCTTTGTAGGAAACAGTCTTACTTGTCTGCCGAATTTTTGGCAGAGACCGTTCCTAATACAATTTTCCTTCTCAATTCCTCGTTATTTCTACCCACATATTCTTTGTTGAGAACGATTCTTAGACCATTTCACATTCTATCTAACCTCTAATTATTTCTACACAATTACATAAACAAACACGCTGTATAAATTAATCTATATCATTTACGTTTGGAACGCATCGCTTTCACGTGTTTCAATGTCTTGTCTTTAAGAAATTTTTTATACTCCTTCGAATCAACATCATATATTGCAATTTTTCCCTCACTGTTACTATGTACCCCCCACCCATATCTTTTAGTTAAAGGTGATGAACGCATACAAGCTTGTCCTTTCGAGAAAAATTTTTCTCTTTCGTTTTCGTATCCCTTCTTACCAATTTTATTCTTTACGGTGTAAACATTAAAGATCACATCATCAGAAGTGTATTTATAAGGATTATTTTTAATCATTTCGAATTGAATATTGGCGGCGGTTTTCTCTTTATCTTTTATGGGTGGTATTTCAGCCGCATCAATGGGGCAGTCCTCCGCAACCTCAATGAATGCATTGTAATAATTTGTTGTTTTCATTTATCCCCCTATCGTTTGTTTTTTCAACTTAATGATTTTGTATTTCTATTTCAATTTACAAAGCCGGGTTGATAGTAATTCCCGGTTATTATGATAAAAATAATTTCTTTCTTTTCATCCGCCCTTAAATTAAATTTCCTACAGCCATTTCCGCCTCGATACAAAAATAAGTTACAAACAAATACGGGGTGATTTATGCAGACCTACATTTTAATGACAAAACTTTCCCCTGAAATTTCCAAGCAGTTAAAACAGCGCGCTAAATTAGGTAGAGCGTGGCTCGATCAGGTAAAGAAGAAATGCCCCAAAGTAAAATTCATTGCGCATTATGCACTGCTCGGCACTTATGATTTTATGGATATTTACGAAGCGCCCGATGCAGAAACCGCCACCAAAGTCTCTATGATCAGTCTTTCCAACGGTGCGTTTCATGCGGAAAGCTGGACGGCAATTCCGTACAAAGAATTTTTGAAACTGACGAAAAAAATCTGAATCGGATTATTTTTTTCCAAGCCGGTATGGAACGATTCACCCGCTCCGACTAGCGGAGTGAGGCGAGCAACCGTTCCTATTCTTCTCATTCTTTTATTTCCCGGAAGCTGTCTCAAAAGTAAAATTTTTTATGGCATAGCCATCACTATGTGAAAGAATAGCACGCTGATTAAATCTGATTCAAAAAGATTTACGCGGATTTTTTATTTGTCCAAAGGACTCCTATGGAGAACTATTCCTTTTGAGACAGCCTCACTACATTAATAATAAATAATATGTTGAATCCCCGCCGAGAGAATTCTATTTTTCGAACAGCATTTACTTTAACAATCTTTATATGAAAAAATCGATCCTAATTTTCTTTCTATTCACCTCACTAAACTCAATTGCACAATTCGGCTCGCAAGATTCCGGCGGTAAACTAATTCCCGAACAAGCATGTTACGATGTAAAATTTTACGATATAAATCTCACCATTGATACTACAAAACATGCGATAAGCGGGTACGTAATTATGGAGGGAGAATCCGTAACCGATTTTGACAAAATAATTATTGATCTCGATACAGTTTATCACGTTGAATCCGTTTTGCAGCTAAACGATAAAGAAACCGAACTCGAATTCACTCACTCAAACGGAAAAATTACAATTAACTTTCCCGATGAAATTGAAAAAGGAAATTTGATCAGGATAAAAATTGTTTATTCAGGTTCACCTCGCATTGCAAACAAGCCGCCATGGGATGATGGATTCGTCTGGAAGAAAAATTTGTTTGGTAAAACCTGGGCAAGCGTAACATGCCAGGGTGGCGGCGCAGATATATGGCTGCCGTGCAAAGATCATCCTTCCGATGAGCCCGATTCGGTTTCTATTAATCTAATTGTGCCGAATGATATTGTTTGTATATCAAACGGCAGATTGATAAGTTCTAATGATTATGATTCATCAAACAAAATCTGGAAATGGTTTGTATCTACTCCGATCAACAATTACAATATTACTTTTTATCTTGGTCCGTACAAGAAAATCGAGTACAATTACAGAAGTACAACGGGAGAACCTTTTCCATTTACCATTTGGGCTTTGCCGGAAAATTACGATAGAGCGTTGATGCATTCGTCCCAATTTTTAGATCACATGAGAATAATGGAAGAGTTGATCGGGCCATATCCATTCCGCGCGGATAAATATGCTGTCGTTGAGTCACCCTATCTTGGCATGGAACATCAAACAGCAATTGCATACGGATTCGGGTGGAAAAATCATAAAGACTTCGCATTCGATTGGCTTCATCATCACGAGTTTTCCCACGAGTGGTGGGGCAACCTTGTTACAAATAAAGACTGGAGTGATTTCTGGATTCACGAAGGACTTGGTACATACATGCAGCCGCTTTATCTTGAAAAAATGTTCGGCAAAGAAAAATATTTTGCTTACTTAAAAAGTATTAAACATTTCTCGAACAAACTGCCGATTGCCCCACGCGGAGAAAAAACTGCCGGCGAAACATACTCGCTCGATGTATATTACAAAGGCGCATGGATTGTACACACCCTCCGTTTTTATCTCGGCGATGATCTATTCTTCAAAGTGTTAAGACGATGGGCTTATCCTACCGAAGAACTTGAAAAAATAACCGGCGGAAAACAATGCCGCTTTGCTACAACTGATGAGATGCTGCAGATTGCAGAGAATGTTTCCGGCAAAAAATTAGATTGGTTTTTTGAAGTTTATCTCCGCACAGTTAAATTGCCGGTGCTAAATATTCATTACAAAACGGACAAAGTTGAAATGATGTGGCAAACCGAAAGTGATTTTAAATTTGAACTTCCGGTTCCGGTTAAGATTACCGGTAAAATAATTAAAGTCGAAATGCCTGGTGGCAAAGGGGAAGTCTTTCTACCTCAAGATGCAGAATTTATTGTTGATCCCGAAGGATCGGTTTTAATGGATCAAATAAATTATACCGGGTTAAAATAAAACAAGAAATATTTTTCAGGAATATATTATGAATGAAACATTAATACTTTTACTTATCGGTTTATCAGCCGGACTAGTAAGCGGCTTACTTGGAATCGGCGGCGGCTTAATCATTATTCCAATGCTGGTTGGCTTCCTCGGTTATTCGCAGAAAACAGCCCAGGGTACTTCGCTTGGATTACTTTTGCTGCCAATCGGCATCCTTGCTGTTTTAAATTATTACAAAGCCGGCTTTGTTAATGTTAAAGCTGTAGCATTAATGGTTGTTACATTTGTTCTCGGTAGTTATCTATCATCCGCCTTTGTAGTTAATTTACCGGAGAACATCCTAAAAAAAATATTCGCAGTATTTCTTTTACTCTATTCGATAAAATTATTTATAGATAAATAAAAAATTTTTGTTCACACAACCGATAAAGGAGAAATTATTTTTTCCAAATCTATTTCGCGTACAGCGGCTGTCTTATTAGCACTGCTCGTTACTTTCCTTTGGTCAACTTCGTTCATTATAATCAAATGGGGCTTGAGCGAAATCCCTCCTCTCACCTATGCCGGTCTCCGTTACATTTTAGCATTTATCTGTCTGCTTCCTTTCACACTCACAAAAAAATACGTATCAGAAATTAAATTACTCCAAAAGAATGATTGGATTAAACTTGTTTCACTTGGTATTCTATTTTACACATTCACCCAGGGAACGCAATTTCTAGGTCTATCGCTTTTGCCGGCTGTTACTGTAAGTCTACTTTTAAATTTCACACCAATAGTTGTAGCGGTGATGGGAATTTTTCTTCTTTCGGAAAAACCTTCTTTGCTTCAGTGGGTCGGTACTACGTTATTTATCGTGGGGATACTAACATATTTTTACCCGGTCGATCTTCCGGCAGATAGAATGATAGGTATCGGGGTAATGATACTGGGAGTAATTGCAAATGCATCGTCATCGGTTCTTGGCAGAAGCATAAACAGAAGCGGCAGATTCAGCCCTTTGATTGTAACAGTTATCAGTATGGGAGTTGGTTCGGTTATAATGCTTGCTGCCGGGTTAATGATTCAAGGATTACCGGCTATTAGTTTAAAAACTTTCTTATTGCTTCTCTGGCTGGCAGTTGTAAACACCGCCTTTGCATTTACACTGTGGAATTTAACGCTTCGTAATCTTACGGCAATGGAATCCAGTATTATTAACGGAACCATGTTGATTCAAATTGCGGTGCTTGCATGGGTTTTTATTGATGAGCCGATAGACATTAAAGAAATTATCGGTATGTTGATTGCGGTTATCGGGGCGTTATTTGTTCAAATGAAAAGGAAATAAATATTCTTCGTAAGTCAAAAAAAATTTGTTTTATCTTTGCTTGTTAAAAATTCTTCTATTCACAAAAGGAACTAAATGGAATTCTTGAATTATCTTATCGATCTATTTTTAAATCTTGACGAACACCTCCATGAATTAATTTTGCAATATGGCACCTTCACTTATGCAATACTATTTATTGTAATTTTTGCCGAGACCGGCTTTGTATTCACGCCATTTTTACCCGGCGATTCATTGCTATTCGCCGCCGGTACGTTTGCAGCCAAAGGTTCATTTGATGTTACCCTTCTTTTTCTGATTCTTTCATTTGCGGCGGTGCTTGGTGATACAATTAACTACTGGGTCGGGCATTTCATCGGACCAAAAATTTTCGATAAGTATCCCCGTTTACTCAAAAAAGAATATTTAGACCGGACTCACCGGTTCTATGAAAAACACGGCGGCAAGACAATTATTCTTGCGCGGTTTTTTCCGATCATCAGAACATTTGCACCTTTCGTTGCCGGTGTTGGCAAAATGACTTACTCAAAATTTATCAGCTATAATATTGTTGGCGGAGTTTTATGGTGTGCTGTGTTTATCTATGTTGGGTATTTCTTCGGCAACTTAGATTTCGTTAAGAATAATTTTTCTGTAATCGTTCTTGCCATAATAATTATTCCCGGTTTGCCTACTGCTTATGAATTTATCCGGCAATTAATAATAAAAGCAAAACAGAAAAAGCCGGTTAAATGATTACCCCGGTTATAACATCTATTGGCGAAATCCTTTGGGACGTTTATCCAGATAAAAAGCGGCTCGGCGGTGCACCGTTCAATTTTATTTTTCACGTCTGGAAGCTGCTCGGCAAAGGAAATTTTATATCGAGCGTTGGAAATGATGCTTACGGTTCCGAAATTTTAAGCTACCTCGATGAGATTGGTTTTGATCATAGATATATTTCTATAGATGAAGAACACCCGACTGGATATGTCAAAGTAATTATAGACGCAAATAAAAATCCACGCTTCACAATCTCGGCAGAATCAAGTTACGATTACATAACCCTGGATCAATCTTCATTACAAGCAATCGAAGAATCCGATCTTATATACTTCGGTACACTTTCCCAGCGAAATCAAGTCACACGGAACACAATAAAAAGTTTATTCGGGATGAAAAAGAAATTCTTCTGCGATTTGAACCTACGCCATGATTTTTTTACTAAAGAAATGATCGAAGCTGCATTGCACACTTCACAAGTATTAAAAGTTAATGATCACGAGCTCGAAAAACTCAAAAAATTCTTTGCATTAAGCGAGGACAACAATAGGGCGATGGAACAATTAAGCAACGCTTTTAATATCGAGTTGGTCTGCGTTACTTCCGGTGAAAACGGTGCTTTGCTTTACGACGGGAATAATTTCAGCCGGTACAAAACATCAAACAAAAAAATAATCGATACACTCGGCGCCGGTGATGCATTCGCGGCTCTTCTTTGCATCGGTTACTTGTTTAATATGCCGATTGATGAGATCAATAAGCTTGCGAATGAATTTGCTGCGGATATCTGCGGTGTTGAAGGTGCTCTGCCGGCTAACGATGATATTTATATTAAGTACAGAGTGGCTTTCAATTAGTCCTTTACCCCAACCTGAATCCAAATACTTTAAGTAACTGAAGTTATACAAATTTCGTCCTTGTATTGCCCTGACATTTAGAGCCAGTTGCATAACTTAAACCTTGATTTTTCTTTGCGGTCTTTTCCCGAGGGGATGGCTATGCCAGCGCATTCTTTGCGACCTTTGCGTTAGAATCTTTTAACCGCAGAGCCCGCTGAGTTTACCCGCTGTTTTATAGTGGGAAGTCGCAGAGTGCGCTGAGAGTTTTGCAACAGACTCTGAAGATAGCGGCAATTTAATCACTCATAAATGAACTGTGTGTAACTTCGGTAAGTAAATTAAATGGCTAAAGAAATAGATTGACAAAAAATTCTGTACGAGTTAAATTCTACATAGCTTTTTTACGAGCATCTATGAAGATGATACTGCAAAAATTCCCGCCCTACCTACATACTCTCTCTCAAGATCCCGGGGCAAACCATATTACTGGATGATCTAAGTACCGTGAAATAAATATTTGTATATAAATCTTTATGAACATATCCGACTATTAAGGATGCAGAGCCCTTGCATACTTGTCCGGCTTTGTTGGATCTACGTTCTACCGATATAAATTACGTGCAGTATAAGTAATAGTTATATGTACAATATTGTGTCTAAAATTTCTTCATAAATTTGGGTATCTTTGTTAAAGAAAATACAAATAGGTTAAAAAGTGAATTCGAAGCACTTGATAATAAATGGTGATTCAAGATATATGGGAGAGCTAAATGATGAATCTGTTCATTTAGTAATTACTTCACCACCTTATTGGCAATTAAAAGATTATGGGACTGAAGATCAAATTGGCTTCAACGACAGTTATGAGAGTTATATAAATAATCTTAATCTTGTCTGGAAAGAGTCTTATCGTGTTCTTCATAGAGGATGCCGTTTGTGTATTAATATTGGTGACCAGTTTGCACGTTCCGTTTATTACGGACGATACAAAGTAATACCTATACGCACTGAAATAATAAAGTTCTGTGAGACTATAGGTTTTGATTATATGGGGGCTATTATTTGGCAAAAGGTTACAACAACCAACACAACTGGCGGTGCAACAATTATGGGCTCCTTTCCTTATCCACGCAATGGAATCCTAAAGTTGGATTATGAGTTTATTCTTATTTTCAAAAAAATAGGGACTCCTCCAAAAGTAACTCAAGAGAACAAAGAACTCTCCAAGTTAACTACTGAAGAATGGAATACATATTTTCAAGGACATTGGAATTTCGGTGGCGTGAAACAAGATAGCCATATAGCAATGTTCCCTGAAGAACTTCCCAAACGACTTATTAAAATGTTTTCATTTACCGGAGATAGAATTCTTGATCCATTTCTTGGAAGCGGAACCACTTCCTTAGCAGCGAAAAATCTAAATCGAAATTCAGTAGGTTATGAGATAAACCCAAAATTTATTTCCAATATCAAAGAGAAACTTTCAATTAACGAGAGCCAAATATTTGAAGAACATTCATATAATTTTATTAATCAAGGAAATCTTCAAATTGACTTTAAAAAAGAAATTGATAATCTACCATACATTTTCAAAGACCCTCATAAACTTGATAAAAAAATTGATGTAAAGAAACTTCAATTTGGTTCAAAACTGGATAATAGTGGTAGTAATAGAGAAGAATATTATTCTGTTAAAGAAATAATTAGTCCAGAATTATTAAAGTTAAGTAATGATTTAGTTGTAAGGTTAATAGGTGTAAAAGAAAATGTAGAAGTGAACGGGAAAGCAAAGGAATTTCTTGCAAATAAAACGAGAGGACAAAAAGTATATTTGAAATACGATGAGCAGAAGTATGATGATAAAGACAGATTGCTTTGCTATCTCTATTTACAAAACAAAACTTTTATTAATGCTCATCTTATAAAAGAAAAGCTTGCTCTAGTTGATACCGCGATCAATTTTAAATACAAAAATAAATTTCTTCATTTATTCGGGAATAATAATGGCTAAAGAGTGGATTCTAAATAGTGTAATGAATCGCTTCCAACTGAACTTCAAGCGTAATGTTGGTCCAACTTCGGAATCAATTAGAAAGTGTGCACCTAAAACTGTTGAAGAATGGCAAGAATACTATTTTAAAAATGTCAAAAGTAAAGAGCACATTACTGAACTTGGCAAAAAACTTTATGTAAAAATAACTGAGGTTGTTCAAGCCGAACTTGATGATATTACTGAACAAGATTGCATTGAATATATGATTAATCTTGTAATTAGTCGCACCTTTGACGGATATATGACGGAGATTGAAACAATTTATGGACAACTTGAAAACATTTTAGAAATTAAGATAGAACCAGCACCGGATGAATGGGATAGACTTTTCAACGTTGATTTTTATATCAAGATAAATGAAAAATATATTGGTCTTCAAATCAAACCAGTTAACGAAGGAATCCAACTCCCTGAGATTTTCAAAGAAAGAGCTATTCAAGAAGAAACCCACCTTAGATTTACAGAAGTATTCGGCGGAAAAGTATTTTATGTTTTTTCAACAAAAATAAATGGTAAAAAAGATATCGTTAATAAAGAAATTATTGGCGAAATAAAAAAAGAAGTTGAAAGACTGAAAAAATTATAAAGTACATATAACATCTTTAATCAGCAATAAAGATAGCTGATAAATAAGTAAAGTTAATCTACCAATGATAATACTTGTTCCGCTATACGTGATAACACCCCGTTATAAGGCTTAACAGATGATCTGGTGTATGGATTGATTTAGACTACTTAAAGGACTATATTGTAGTCGCAAAATGAAAGGCAGCAAAATGAAATTTAGTGAAGCGGTAAAACCAATTAGTTATTTAAAGACCCACGCTTCTGAAGTAATCCGGAATGTTGCAGAGAACCAGCAGACACTGATTATTACGCATAATGGCGAGGCAAAAGTTGTTCTTCAGGATGTTAAGGTATATGAGAAAACACAAGAAAGTATTGCCCTTCTTAAAATTCTTGCCTTGAGCGGAAAAGAATTAAGAAAAGATAATTATAAAACATTGGAAAAAACATTTAACAATCTTAGAAACCGGGTAAATGAGTTTAAACGGGGACAACGTGAGGTTCAAAGCTAATCCGCCTAAACCCGGTAAATGGCGGGTAAATATTGTTTCATCCGCTGAAGAAGATTTATTTGAAATCTACCAGTATGTTTATTTCAATGACTCAGAAGAAAAAGCCGAGAAATTATATTCAAAATTGCGCGAGAAATGTTTATCCCTTCAAGAATATCCAAACCGTGGTCGTGTCCCTCCCGAACTGAGTCTGCTTGGAATAGGTGATTTTTTAGAACTTAACTATAAACCTTATCGTATCATTTACCAAATCATCGAGAAAGTAGTTTTTATCCATTGTGTTTTGGATGGCCGCAGAGACATGCAAAAACTATTACAAGAAAGATTAATAAGAGAATAAATTATTGCTTTATAATAAGCGGTTCGACATGTGCAGCCCGGCAAGCTAAAGTAAGTGACGAAATAATACTTAATACACTAAAAAGTTACAGATGGAAATAGAACTATTAACAGAATTTTGTAAAAGTGTTCGAAGCTCTACAATAAAGAGATTAGAAATAGTACCCGAAGGTTATGAAAATTGGAAAATCAGTCCCCGTGCATTAAGCTTTGCAGAAATAGCAAAGCATATAATTGATTTGGATAATTGGTTATTTGAAAAAATAAGAAATCCAAATACCATTTCAATTGAAACTGAAACTGCAATTATAAAATATTGTACCGGTAAAGAATATAAAGAATTAATAATCGGCCTTAAAGAAATACTCGAGAAAAAGATAAATCTTATTAATACTTTAGATGAAGATAAACTTAAAGTAAAGATGTACGATGATGCATATAATTGTGAAGTAAGTTTAGTATGGTTAATATTGCGAAGAAATATAGACCATGAAATTCATCACCGGGGCCAAATAGCAACTTATCTTAGGGTATTGGCGGACAAGAACTTAATGATATAAAATTATCCGCCAAAGAGACTCGCCTCACATTGACAAGCAATAGCGAGTCGGAGTGGGCAGCGGACAAGTCGGCGTTGGTTTTCCTCCGAGGGGGTCGTTTGGGGAAAGTGGCCCGGATATTAATACCAAACGGAGGGAAAATTGTGGACTGCGAATTAGATAAAAATTCATTATATCATAAATAATGAAAGTAATTTTATTTATCTCAATAGTATTATTTATTCGCTGCGAATCATCCGTGAACGAAATAAAAAAGGATTCAAGAGAATCACTCGAATTTACATCAATAAATATCCCGGATGGATATGTTCAGATCGATACATTAACTTTTATAGTTTTTAGATCAAAGAATGACGAAGATAAATTTTTTAATGTAAATGAGATTAAATCCTCTCAACCGTTCCCAATAATAAATTACAATCAAAAAGATGTTGTAGGCATATGTATTGGAGTTTCACAGAGTACTGATACTTATGTGACAATTGACTCACTTGTTTTAGTAAATAGATCAAAAATATATGTTTATTCGACTAAACATTTTATTGTTGATATATTTGCAGCCATTGATTATCCATTACATTTTGTTTCAGTAGATAAATATAATGTCGATATAGAATTTAACGAACCGATCGTTGTACGACATTAAGATTAAGTAATTAGCAATTTACTTAACTAAAATATCTGGTAAGCTCTTTTGATGCACTTAACACTTTTGGGTCGGTTTGGCTACTGTAGTAATTTTCAAGGATGTTATCTATTAAAATACAATTAAGTTACAAAATTGATTTAAAAAATAAAACATGCCAATCTTGATAGTAACTTTAAACAACAGATAGGAGAAATATTAATGAATAAAAAAATTGCCGGTCTATTGTTCCTGGCTGTGTGCCTAATCCTTGCAATTCTACTTATCACGAAAACAATTTCATCTACCACAAGCGGTTTGATTTTTGCGGTAGCACTCGTTCTTTTCGGACTTCTCTCAAAAGGATTCCGGAAACAATAATTAATACCGTTGAGTGGATTAATATCAGTGTAAGTCAAAAGTAATTTTTCAAATATATATCTGTGAAGATCATAATAAATCCGTTAAATCCGTGTCCCATTTTCAATAAAAAAATTACTTTTGAATTCATTAAGAATACCGATGGTGGTATCACAATACAAAACCTTCTCAAAGAAAATTTGATAAATGAAATGACAATTACACAAATCCTGGTAATTTTGTGTAACTTCAATTCAACCTTATATTAATTAAACTGGTATAAATAATGAGATTGACCAAACTATTCATAGAATTTTTTAATAGTGAAAAAGCTTCGGGACTTATCCTAATATTATGCGGTGCGGTTTCATTAATACTTACAAATTCACCTTTGGGAGAATCATATTCACATCTTTGGCATGCTGAAATCTTTTCCGGACCGGTTGAGTTTTGGATTAACGACGGGCTGATGACAATTTTCTTTTTGCTGGTTGGATTGGAAATAGAGAGAGAAATTTACATTGGCGAACTTTCCGACTTAAAAAAATCGATGCTTCCTATTTTCGCAGCACTCGGCGGAATGCTGATCCCGGCATTGATTCACTTCGCTTTCAATAACGGGACCCAATATCAAAGAGGATTCGGAATTCCAATGGCTACCGATATTGCTTTTTCATTAGGAATACTATCACTGTTGGGGAACAGAGTGCCGGCATCTTTGAAAGTATTTTTAACTGCGTTAGCAATTATTGATGATCTTGGCGCAATTATAATTATTGCGATTTTTTATTCCTCCGATTTTTCGATTCTCTATTTCGGTCTCTCTGTTTTGATTTTTGCAGTCATGTTGATTATGAATAGAATGCGCTATTATAAAATTCTTCCATACTTAATTTTAGGATCCGTAATGTGGTTTTTCATATATAGAACCGGAATCCACCCGACAATTACCGGTGTACTTTTAGCATTTGCAATTCCATTCGGGAAGGGTGATGAAATTTCACCATCGTATAAACTACAACATGGTCTGCATAAGATTGTTGCTTTTGCAATTCTTCCTCTTTTTGCTCTTGCAAACACTGCAATTGTTTTTCCAGGGTCATTCTCTAATTCTATTAACAGTACAAACAGCTACGGAATAATTTTAGGACTTTTATTAGGTAAACCAGTTGGAATTTTTCTTTTTTCGCTGATAGGAACTCTATTTGGATTATGTACAATCCCATCAGACATAAAATTAAAACAATTATTTGGAGTCGGAATCCTTGCCGGAATTGGATTTACAATGTCGATCTTTATTACTCTTCTTGCATTCAGCGATAATGTTACGGTTGTCGGTTCTAAAATTTCTGTTTTGTTCGCATCTGTGTTAGCCGGATTGATCGGATATATTTGGCTCCGTTTTACTTTACCGGCAAATAATTTAAATGATGAATTATTAAATTGAAAAAAATATTTAATTCAGTTTTTATGCGGAGTTTTTTATGAAAAAATTTTTTGTATTAATGTTTTCTTTTGTCTCAATTCTCCATTCCCAATTCGCAATTGATTATGGTATAAAAATCGGCGGAACAGTTTCTCATCAAAACTGGGATTACACTTCGATAAACCCGGTGCAAGGATTTGATCCGGACAGCAAACTTGGTTTCAATGCCGGAATCTTTCTTGAGCTGCCGGCTTTTCCGTTTATCACAGTTGTAACGGAATTGAATTATGTTCAAAAAGGAATTCAAAAGGAAATTTTACAAACTACATCAGAAAATCCTGATGGAACCGGTGAAATGGTAACATGGAAACTCGGTATTAATTATTTGAACCTTTCCCTTTTGGGAAAAGCCGGGATTAACTTAGGAGTTGTTAAACCATATCTGCTTGTAGGTCCGCGGCTTGATTATGAATTGAATAAATCAGTTGACTATGATAGGGCGTCGTTCTATGATGAATTCAAGAAGAGCCGGCTTGGACTAAAACTCGGGTTGGGTTCAGAATTTAATTTGATAAACCTCCGGCTGCTGGCGGAAGTAATTTACGATCTTGATTTCTCGGAATTATATAAAAATGAAAATGTCGAGGTGACCTCCGGCTCGTTCGATTTTAGAATTGGTATCTTTTTATAATTACGATTTACTAAAGTTTTGTCCCGATCAATAATTTTTACATAGATCCTTTAGTAAGGTATTTGATATTATTTGTCGTAAATGATAAGTTATGACTGTGTTAAAAAACCCGGGTTAGTATTTTATGAATCCTATAAATCCCCCCTCCAAAGAACAAGTCTATTACGCTAAATAAATTTTCCTTATTCTGTATTCATTTACAGTTTGTTGTTGATCATACACGTTGTAGCAAAAAATAAAACGCTAAGGATTAGGTTTACCCGATCGGTTAATAACAAAAGGGATATATAGCATTACGAGGCATCCATCAAGTTTGGGAATTATTTTTTTATTAACCGGCTGGTATCTAACATGGAATTCCTTTTACTGTATCTATTTTCTTGTTCCCCTCATTATTACGGGAGTATATATAGAAAACAAGTATGAAGAAAAATATCTTGAAAAAACTTTTGGCGATGAATTCCGGGAATACAAGAAAAGTGTTGGTATGTATTTCCCTAAAATTAGCGGAAAGGAATGAGGTAGTGGTAATACAGTATTCCATATTATAAAATTTATAACTCAACAATATGAACAATAACTTCCCGATAGGATACTACACATTTCACAAGAACCGGCTGTTTAATTTTCAGTTGAACAGATGGTACTCTCTAGGTTATGCAAAGTACGAGGAACTAATCCGTGCCGGTAAAAAAATTAATTCTTTTGCCGATTGGAAAAACGTGATGTTAGAACTTGCCGGTTTAGCCGCCGCTGAAGGATCTTTAATGAGTGCCGCATTCTATTACAGAGCGGCTGAGTTTTATCTGCTGGATGATTCGCCCGAAAAAGATTTTCTTTATGATAAGTTCAATAGTTCGTTTTATAAAGCAATTGAAAATGAAAATGTCGAGCGGTTCAATATTCCTTACCAAGATTCTTTTCTGCCGGGTTTGAAAATTACTCCCGGCATCAATGTAAAAGGAACAATAATAATTCACGGCGGATTTGATTCGTTCATAGAAGAGTTTTATCCAATGATGAAATTTTTTTCTGATCATGGTTACAGAGTTATTGCATTTGATGGACCGGGACAGGGTTCGGCAAGAAGAAAATACGGACTTGCTCTCGATCTGGAGTGGGAAAAACCGGTTAGAGCTGTGCTCGATCATTTTAATCTGGCTAATGTAACATTGATCGGTATTTCGATGGGCGGATGGTTAGCTTTAAGAGCCGCCGCTTTCGAACCCCGTATTGCCAATGTTATCGCAAACGGTCATGCAATAGATTATATGAAAAGTATGAATCCAATTTACCGCTTTCTGCATCTTTGGTTCATTAAGCATTTTAAAGATTGGATGGATCGGTTTGCCGAAAAGAAATTTTTAAAAGGAAAAGAAAATGTGCAAACATGGATGGTAAAACAGATGATGTACATTACTAAAAAAAACAAGCCGATGGAAGCGCTTCAAACTTACTTGTTAATGAATGAACAAAATATTCATTCGGAATTAGTCAAACAAAATGTACTTCTGCTTGCCGGTGAAAACGATCACTTCATCCCGATGAAAATGCTTGATATGCAAGCGAAAGCTTTGATCAATGCTAAATCTGTTACAACAAGAATATTTTTGAAAAAAGAGAGCGCCGGCAATCACTGCCAAACCGGCAATATTGGTCTTGCACTAAATGTAATGCTCGATTGGATTTTAAATATTTCAAAATAAATCGATTAAGCAATATGAAACATGTAACCTTAAAAAAGATACTGTTAATCTTACTTCTAATCATTTTGTTCATCTTGTTAACCGGTAGTTGTACCCCAACAAAAAATATCATTAATAATAATTCAGCAATAGTTAATGCGCTCGAGGTGATGCTGACCGCGTCGGAAAAAATAAGATCGATTGATCAGGGCCAACAGCAAATGGTTGTAAATGAAATTGCAGCGTGGGCGGAATCTATCTGCACGAAAACAATTAGTGATACGAACAGTTATGATTTTGATTATTTGCTTAAAAAAATCGATGAGATTAATTCTATCGATCCTTTTCTATTACCATTAGTTGCAGAAAATAAAAATTTACTGTTCGAAGTAGTTATCAATGAATTACGGTTTAGAGGGCTTGTCGGAATCCAGCATAACATGGAAATGAATTACGAGGGATTACCGGCAAGTCAAAAATTTGCAAGGACAATAATTTTTGCTTCTGCAAATACAAGCATAAGCGAGATCAAAACAAATTTAATCAATAGACAGATTAGAATTTTAGAATCGGCTTCGGACAAAAAGATAATTACCCGTTGCTGGGAAGCAGTACAAAGAATGCTCGATGAGATCGATATACCGATGTCTGAAACCGGCGATCGTATTGTACAGCGAAGTCCCTACGGCATTATGATAGAAAAAGGAAAATTGATTGAAAAATTAGAAGAGCTTTCGGTAAGGGAAAATGATCCGGGAGTAAAATCTTACGCACAAAACGTAATGCTGAAAATCCGGTCATCCGGAACAAAGTATAAAGAATTCCAAAGCGAAATTATCATAGAAGATATTGCCGATATTAGCTCGATATCAAAAATAAAAGATGATGCGCTTGCTTATTTCAACGAGGCATTATCAAATCAAGATAACAGTATGAAAATAGAACTCTACACAAAAGCCGTAGGGATCGATTCGAATTTTAAAGCTGCTTACAACAATCGCGGTATCTGTTATTTCGAGATCAAAGATTTTGATTCGGCAATTAAAGATTTTCAAAAGGTGCTTAAACTCGACCCGGCTTCGGTTCTTGTTAACTCTTACATCGGTAATTGTTATCTCTACCTTGAAGATTATCAATCCGCAATCGCTTACTATTCCAATGCGGTTCTTGCCGGCATTACCGACGATCATGTTCTTATTAATAGGGGTCTATCCTATCAAAAACTAAATATGATAGATCTTGCTATCAAAGATTATTCAGCGGTTGTTGAAAAAAATCCAACTTCTGCGAATGCATATTTGAACCGAGCACAATGCTATAGCGTTCTTAATCAATTTGAAAAAGCTGCCGAAGATTATAAACAATTAATAAAAATAAATCCCGGTAACAGTTTATACTATTATAACCTTGGCTGTATCTATTGGAATAAATCCGCTTGGCAAAACGTAGTTGATGTTTGGGAAAAAGGATTATCAGTTAATCCACACGATGAAAATATTTTGAAAAATCTTCCGGCGGCAAAAACAAAATTAGCTAAGCAGAAGAAATGATAAACTCTTTAAACTCGTTGTAATTCTTTGAAAGAGAAATTGATTTTTTCTGTTTGGTTAGGCAGACTGCAAGCCGATGGGGAATTTCTACATTAATTTTTAATTCTTCTTCAATCACGTCTTTAAATTTTCCCGGGTGTGCTGTTTCTAAAACTATTCCGTTGTAATCCGTAATATTTTTTTTGCCGACATAACTTTGCAGCGCTAAATAACCAACTGCGCCGTGCGGATCTATTATGTAACCAAACTTATCGTGCATTTCTTTAATGCCATAACGTGTTGCATTGTCGTCGAATGATTCTGAATAGATTTCGTTTTGTATTCTCGATATTGAATTAGAATATAATTCCATAATGCGTACAAGATTGCTTGGGTTGCCTACGTCCATCGCATTTGATAACGTTTGAACGGAGGGCTGTGGAATGAATTCACCGCTTTTAATGTATTCCGGGAATACCTTATTATTGTTTGCCGCACCAATAAATTTTGAAATAGGCAGACCCATTTTTTTTGCGATCAAGCCGGCGGTTAAATTGCCCAGGTTGCCGGAAGGGACGGAAATAATTGTCTCTTTACTTTTATTTTCAAGCTGTTTGTATGCCTCGATATAATAGAATGATTGGGGAATGAGCCGCGCAATATTAATTGAGTTGGCCGATGATAAATTTTTTCTTACTGAAATTTCCATATCAACAAAAGCAGCTTTTACTAAACGCTGGCAGTCGTCAAACGTTCCGTCTATTTCAAGTGCGGTAATATTTTTATCAAGTGTTGTTAACTGCTGTTCTTGTATAACGCTTACTTTACCTTTGGGATAGAGAATGAAAACGTTAATTCCCGGTGTATCATAAAATCCGTATGCGACAGCACTGCCGGTATCGCCCGATGTTGCAACCAGAATATTTAATTCAATGTTTTTCTTCTTTACAAAATGTTCCATCACCTTTGCCATAAACCGCGCACCGAAGTCTTTGAATGCAAGAGTTGGTCCATGAAAAAGTTCAAGGATAGAAAGGTTATCATTAAGTCTTACCAGCGGTGCCGGGAAATTTACGGCGGTTGAGATGATATTGATTAAATCGCTATCGGTAATTTCATTGTCAACAAATCTTTCAGCAGCATGCAAAGCAATTTCCTGGAATGAAAACTTCTCGATCGAATTAAAAAATTTCTTTTCAAACTTTGGGATTGTTTCCGGCATATAAAGACCGCCGTCATTTGCGAGTCCGCTCATTACAGCATTTTCAAATGAAACTAAATTTTGTTTGTTGTTTGTACTATAGTATTTCATTTCAAAACAACCGGTCCTTTATCGTTTATTTTAGAAACATAAATTCTTCCTTTCAATCCGCCTTTTACAACAGATCTCAACATTGCGCGTCCGATTTTTTGTGCTTTATCTTTTGATATTGAGAATGCAAACATCGAAGGACCGGAACCGGAAATGTTACAATTTAACGCTCCGTTACTAAGAGCAGCTTCACGAATTTCATTGTAACACGGAATTAATTGTGCACGTTTCGGCTCGGCAAGATGATCAACAATTGATCGGCTGATTAAATCAAAGTTTTTTGTTAACAACCCGGCAACCAATCCGGACGCATTACCGGCTTGTGCAATTGCTGTTTTAAGCGGTACATTTTTGTCTAAAATTGCACGTGCATCACAAGTTTTAATTTCTATATCCGGATAAACAATTGAACAGTACAAATTTTTTGGGTAATCGAGTTGTACTATATCGATAGGATCGTAACCGCGTATTAGAACAAAACCCCCGAACAAACACGGCGCAACATTATCTGCATGAATCCCTTTGCTTGCAATAAACTCGCCGGCAATAGCATGTTCAAGCAGTTCATATTTCGAAAGTTTTAAGTTAAGAAGTTTGTTGACCGCAAAAACTCCGGCAACAGCACTTGCAGCGCTTGATCCAAGTCCGCTCCCGATTCCCATTTTTTTATTGATAACAATATCAAGTCCGGTTTTGATATTATATTTTTTCAATAAAGATTGTATTGCAACGGTTGCAGTATTTTTATCGATGTAATAAGGAAGTACACTGTTATCACCGGAAATTTTTTTGATTTTGATTTCACTGCCGCCATTTAAGATGATTTCAATTTCATCACCCGGTTTGTTCAATGCAAAGCCCATCATATCGAAGCCGGGACCGACATTTGAAACAGAAGCCGGTGCAAATACTTTAATTTTTTTCAAGCTCAATTTTTTTTAATAGTATTTTAATTAATAAAAACACCCGCCCAATCGTCCCCTCTTGGGAGGGGAATTAAAGTGGTGGGTCGTGAATTATTGTATCAACTGCATTTCTTTCATTAACTCTGCTATCAAAATTGTTCCGCCGGCAGCACCGCGTATTGTATTATGCGACATGATAACAAACTTATAATCAAACAATGGGTCCTCGCGTAATCTGCCGATTGAAGTAGCCATTCCTTTCTCAATGTTCCGGTGAATTTTCGGCTGCGGATATTTATCTTCATAGAAATAAACAATTGGATGTTCGGGTGCTGATGGTAAATTTAATTGCTGCGGCAGTGATTTATAATTCTGCCATACTTTTATTATCTCATCAACAGAAGCTTTAGTTTTCAATTTTACTTGTACACACTCGGTATGCCCGTCAATTACTGCAACACGATTGCATTGAGCACTGATTTTGAAATCAGCGAATTCAATTTTATCATTTGTAATATTACCCAGGATTTTGAGCGGCTCGGTTTCCATTTTCTTTTCTTCACCGCCAATGAAGGGAACTACATTATCAATTATATCCAAACTAGCAATACCGGGGTAACCGGCGCCAGAGACAGCTTGCATCGTTACAACATTTACAGCTTCAAGTCCGAAGGCATCGTGTAAAGGTTTCAAAGCGAGAGCTAAACCGATTGTTGAACAATTTGGGTTGGTTACGATTCCACCTTTATAATCTTGAGTTTTTAAAAGTTTAAGATGATCATGATTCACTTCCGGTATTATTAACGGAACATTTTCATCGAAGCGGTGATTGCGAGCGTTTGAGATTACATAGTAACCGGCTTCTGCAAATGCTGTTTCAATTTCCCCGGCTACGGAAGCATCGAGCCCTGAGAAAACTATTTTTGCTTCAAGGTCCGGTTCACATTTTTTTACGATCATGCCGGCAAATTTATCTTGGAGCGGTGTCTGCATTATCCAGTTAACTGCTTCTGAATATTTTTTACCGGCGGAACGATCCGATGCGGCAAGTTCTGCAACTTCAAACCACGGATGGTTCGACAGCAGTTCAACAAATCTTTGTCCAACACTCCCGGTAGCGCCAAGTACTGCAACCGGAATTTTTTTGTTGCTCATTTCTTCCTCTTAATTTTTTATAACAGCTTTGTGAAGAATATTTAATGCTTTCGACAAATTATTTTTTTCAATTACCAAAGAAATATTTAGCTCGGATGAACCTTGCGCAATGGCAATGATATTTATTTTATTCTTACCAAGTGCCTGGAAAACTTTTCCCGATATGCCGGGTGTGTGGCGCATATGTTCACCTACTACCGCTATTACGGAAAGATCGTTTTCAACTTTTACCTCACCGATTTTTCCATCGAGCATTTCCAACCGAAATTCCTCTTCAATCACTTTCTTAGAGAGAGCTCCAAGTTTTGGCGGAATAGCGAGACAAATACTGTGCTCTGAAGATGCTTGCGTGATAAGAATGATATTAACATTATGTTCGGCGAGAACGCCAAATAAACGTGCCGCTATACCGGTAACACCAATCATTCCTCCGCCTTGCACACGGACAAGAGAAATATCGTCGATTGACGAAATCCCTTTCACGGTAAAACGGGAATCCTTTTCTTTTACAGCTATATCTGTTCCTTCAAAGTCCGGGTTGAATGTATTTTTGATTACAATTTTAATTTTTTTCTGAAGTGCCGGAAGCATCGTTGGAGGATAGATTACCTTGGCGCCAAAGTGTGAAAGCTCCATTGCTTCTTCATAAGTTACTGAGGGAAGTGGAAAAGCATTTTTTACTTTGCGTGGATCTGCTGTTAAGATTCCATCAACGTCTGTCCAGATTTCTATCAGGTCTGCGTTTAGAGCCGCGCCAAAAATTGATGCGGTATAATCAGAACCTCCGCGCCCGAGTGTTGTTATTTCATTTTGAACAGTAGAGGAAATAAAACCAGTTATAACTTGTAATCTTTTGTGCTTCTTAAAATGATTTACGATGTTTTTGTTGGTCGATTTAAAATCAACACGTGCGTTCCCGAAGCTGTCATCTGTTTTGATCAATCTGCTTGCATCAAGGTACTCCGGGCTCATTCCCCTATTCTGCATAGTAAAGTTGATTATTGTACAAGATAACCTTTCACCAAAGCTAACTATGTAATCAAGGGTTCTCGCAGATAATTCTTTAACGAGGTAAACCCCGTGAATAACTTCCTTCAATTCATCAAACAGAGGTTCAAGTTCATCTGCGGCGGATGGGTGTTTTTTAACCGGGTTTAGTTTGAATACAGTTTCATAATGGCTGTCTATAAGTTTTTCCAATTCTGCTTTGTAATTATGCTTACGCTGGAAAGCAAGTTTACCAATCTCGATTAGTTTATCTGTTACACCCTGGAACGCAGAAAAGACCACGACAAATTTTACTTGTTTTCGTGTGTATCGGTTTTGCAAAATTGCAATTACCTTGTCAACTCTTTCTGCACTGCCTACACTGGAACCGCCGAATTTTAATACTCTCATTTATGCTATATACCTTTTATTATTAATTATTTGAAAAAAATATATTGGGTGAAAACGCGTATGACTAACGCGTCATCGTATACGTTTGCGTTGACGTTGCGGTAAGATAATTTGAAGCGGCCGAGATACCGGTGATTGTTACTTCAATATTTGGGTTAAATATTTTAATAATGATGCTCAATTATATAACAGTCGTAATTTTGGAAATGATTATAATAATCAAATTAGACAGTTACAAGATGTAATCTAAATTTTTTACAAAATCACTCAAAAATAATTGTCTTCTTACCGTATTTGAGTACCCTATTATTAACATGCAGCATTAAAGCCCTGGCTAGAACGAGCCTTTCAAGATCGCGTCCTTTCCTTATCAGGTCCGCGTGAGAATCTTTATGGGTTATTCTAATTACATCTTGTTCTATTATTGGTCCCTCGTCCAATTGCTCTGTAACATAGTGGCTAGTAGCACCGATTAATTTAACACCTCTTTGGTATGCCTGGGCATACGGATCAGCACCAATGAACGCCGGAAGAAATGAGTGGTGAATATTAATTATTCCATTAGGATATTTTTGAACGAATCCCGGTGAAAGAATCTGCATGTATCTTGCCAATACGATAGTATCTATTTGATTTTGTTCGAGTAATTCCAACTCTTTTTTCTCTTGTTCAAATTTATTCTCTTGAGTTACCGGGAAATGATAGAATGGTATTTCATAACGTTCCGCCAGTCGTTTTAGCTTATCATGATTGGAAAGAATCAACTTGATATCGGTATTAAGCTCCCCATTACTGTGCCGCCATAAAATTTCCTGGAGACAGTGATCATACCTGGAAACAAAGATAGCCAGTTTAGATTTGTTGTGGTTGTACTTGATCTCCCAATCGGCATCAATTTCATCGGCTAGAATTTTAAATTCAGCTTCAAAATTTTTAGAAGAGGAGGGATAATCTTTCATATCCCACTCAATGCGAATGAAGAACATTTGCTCTTCATTATCTACATGTTCATCAAGATCAATAATATCACCGCCTCTAAGAAAAATAAACTGTGAAATCTTTGCCACAAGACCCTTCTGGTTTGCGCATGATAATATTAAAGTAGCAACTGATGTATTAAGTCCCATAATAATTCTCTAAAAATCTTATTCCAAATTGACCAGCAAATATAACTTTTTTGAATAAAAACCAAGCTTACCGGTTCATTTTCAAAAACAAGGAACTATCTCTCCCAAACGAGTGTTGCAACATTAAATGTCATAACATATATTAGAATTAGTAATAATTTTTTATTCACATAAAAAGGGAGTTAGCTATGCATAAAATAAATCTTCTCTTGGTAATCTTAATCTTGGCAGTCTCGTCAGTGGCTGCACAGACCAATTGGTCTATTGATAAAACCCATACAAAAGTTGGGTTCAGTGTAACACACCTTGTAATTTCCGAAGTTGAGGGTTATTTCAAGGACTACGATGCAAAAATTATCACAACCGGTGATGATTTTTCTACGGCGGTTATCGATTTTACGGTTAATACCAACAGTGTCTTCACCGATAACGAAATGAGAGACAATCACCTCCGTTCCGATGATTTCTTTAATGCCGAAAAATTTCCTAATATGACATTTAAAGGAAAATCATTAAAGAAAATCGCCGGGGATAAATATAAATTAGTAGGCGATCTTACAATCCGCGATGTTACTAAACGAGTTGAGTTAGATGTAGAATACAACGGTATTATAAAAGATCCGTGGGGAAATATTAAAGCCGGTTTCAAAATTACCGGGGAAATCAATAGATTTGACTATAACCTTAAATGGAATACAGTTTTAGAAACCGGCGGACTGGCAGTCGGTAAAGAAATTGATTTGGAAATTGACATGGAACTTGTAAAAAAATCTTAAATGAAACTCGAAGAAGAGATCAAGCAGAAGAAATTTAAGAATGAATATCATAAGCTTGCCGTGAATATAGTTTATACTCACGGCTGGCTTTTAAATACCCGGGCATCATTCCTGAAACAAATAGGAATTACCGCTGCCCAGTATAATATTCTAAGAATACTTAGGGGACAGCACCCGAACCCGGCATCAGTTAATTTATTGAAAGAAAGAATGATTGATAAAATGTCGGATGCATCACGTCTTGTTGAGAGACTGAAAAAAAAAGAATTAGTTGAAAGAGAAATTTGTCCGTATGATAGAAGGAAAGTAGAAGTAAAAATAACGACAAAAGGTTTAAAACTACTGCAAGACTCTGATAACATTGAAGAACAGTTTGATCAATTATTCAAGGAAATAAAACCGGCTGAAGCAAAAGTTCTGAATGATCTCCTAGATAAGCTACGCGGGTAGAAAGATATTTTGAATTGGAAAAAGCAATAAGCGGCATACATCACATCACCGTCCTGGCAAGTGACCCTCAAGCGAATTATGATTTTTACACACAAATTATTGGGATGCGGTTCATTAAGAAAACGGTGAATTTTGACTCCCCCGATGTTTATCATCTATACTACGGTGATGAAAAAGGAACACCGGGTACGATCTTAACATTCTTTCCATTTCCCGATGCACGTAGGGGTAAGCGAGGTACGGGTGAAATCACAACAATATCCTTTAGCATCCCTACAAATTCATTAAACTTTTGGATTGAACGTTTTGCGGAACTCGCAATTGATTTTGATGGTCCATCTAAAAAATTTGGTTACGATTACATAAGCTTACTCGATCCCGACGGGATGAAAATTGAAATAATTGCCGATCCGGCCGCTGATAAATTTATCGGCTGGAACAATGAAGTGATTCCGGCAGCACATGCCATCAGGAAATTTTTCGGCATAACCTTCTATTTGAATAACTCATTACAAACAGAAGAACTTATTACCGGTGTAATGGGTACACAATTTATTGGATCTGAAGGGAAGACAAAAAGATATTCGCTTGGTGCTCAAGCGGAAGAAGTTTTTATTGATATTGTAGAAGACAGAAATGTTCAACGCGGAATCAGCGGTGCCGGAACGGTACATCATATTGCATGGCGTACTTCGGATGATGCTGAGCAAAATAATTGGCGGAATAAAATTATTGAATCCGGATTATACCCGACTGAAATGGTTGACCGGAATTATTTTCATTCGATCTATTTCCGTGAACCGGGTGGAATTTTGTTTGAGATTGCAACCGATGAACCGGGATTTATGATTGACGAGAGTTTTGAATCACTCGGTACGGAATTAAAACTTCCTTCCTGGCATGAACCTAAAAGAAAATTAATCGAACAAATTTTAATTCCGCTTAAAACAAAACCATTCATTAAACAGAATTGAAATGAAAGCAACGCGTTTATATACCGGCACTGATGACGAAACACATTTTGAAGAGATTGATTATGAATTGTTTGATAGCGGCAAAATTGGCCGGCTGTCTGAAAAAATTCCAGTTAAAGAAATGTTACTCAGGGAAACGGACGGAAATTATAATTATGATTTTCATCCGGCTCCTCAAAAACAATTTATTATTCTTCTTAATGGTGAAATTGAAATAGAAACCGGGCTTGGAGAAAAAAGAAGATTCAAAGCCGGTGACATATTGCTGGTTGAAGATACTACGGGACGGGGACATAGAACAAAAAGCATTGATGGTAAACTACGAAGATCAATTTTTATTACTCTCGAATGAAAAATCCAGATAACATATTAAGTTCTCATCATAACCAGCTAGTATTGCATCGAGGCAAAAAATTAGAAGATGCAAAAGCCGTAATGATAATGGTACATGGACGGGGTGCTAATGCAGAAAGTATTTTATCGCTTGCAAATGAATTTAACTCCGGCGGAATTGCGTATTTAGCTCCGCAAGCAAATGACAACAGCTGGTATCCTTACAGTTTTTTATCGCCCATCGAAATGAACGAACCGGGAATTACTTCCGGGTTATCGTTGATTGATTCTATTGTTAATGATGTTTTGAATAAAGGGTTTTCAAATGATAGAATTTTCCTTCTTGGCTTTTCTCAAGGTGCATGTTTAAGCTTAGAATATGCAGTGCGTCATCCGAAAAAGTTCGGAGGCATATTTGGTTTGAGCGGAGGATTAATAGGCCCACCCGGAACAAAGTGGTATTGCGATGGCGAGTTCAATCGAACAGAAATATTTCTCGGCTGCAGCGATATTGATCCGCACATTCCGGTGGAGCGTGTTGATGAAACGGAAAATGTTTTTAACTCAATGAACGCAAATGTTACAAAACGAATTTATAAGAGAATGGGACACACGATAAACCGTGATGAAATTGATTTTGTAGTATCGTCTCTAATACAGAAGTGACCAGATAAATAAAGTAAATTAAGACATTACCCCAGAAGATTTTTTATTAAGGAATGACAGTAATTTTTCAACAATTGTTTCTTTTTTGCTCGAGAATTCGTAATTACATTTATAAAAATGATTGTTCATGGCTGAGACGCTAAAAAATGACAAGAAGAAAAACTAAAAACCGTACTGGTTTATCAAGAATTGAAGGTATTCAACCTCATGATGCGTGGGTTGGGTTTATATGCTTAAATTGCGGTACACTTAATAATGTGAACATCGGGAATACTCTTATTGAACCCAAGCTTGCTTATGACAATTATAAATGGAATTGTTCAAAATGTGAATATGTTCACTCAAAAGATTCAGATCTGCCCTTTGTACATTGGGAGGAGGATTTTAGATTAGCTAAATCAATTAAAGCACAAAGATTTTGGGAAGCATTTTTCCGTATTGCAACTGAAAACCCAGAAGCATATTGGAAACAATGTAATGCTTGCGGTAGAATATTGCCCTTTGCAGCATTTAGTAGACATTCAGGTTGGGGACCATTAGAAAGACAAATGGAATGTAGGAGCTGTAAAGGTGCCATTAATGCTGTACTTAATCCAAAGAGGACCAAACAACAATTACATGAATCCTCTGTTAGAAGAAGAATCGCAGATTTACTAGTTGAAGGAGAGAATGAAAAAATTGATATAAAAGATTTATTTAAACGATTTGATAGTAAATGCTTCAAAACGCATATAAAACTTGACATAAAAAATCGAGACTCATATCAGATAGACCATATTTTGCCTTCTAAATGGTTATATCCATTAAAGAAAGAAAATTCTTGTTTATTATCATCTGAAGCAAACGAAAGTAAAAAGGGAAAATGGCCAAGTGAATTTTACAAAAACAATGAATTAATCGAACTTGCTAAGATAACTGGTGCCGATTTGTTTTTAATTTCGAGTCAAGTACCAGTAGTTAATACAAATATTAATGTGAACAGATGTGTTGAACGATACTTACGAGTACGTGAAAATTCACATTTGCCAAAACGAATTAAAGAGTTGAAGAAAATATTAATTGATTATGATTTAGTTTCAAAGCTTTCTCCAGAGAATAAAAAACTTTTGGGATTAAAGTAATTTAAACCAAAATTAAATACTGATGAGATGTAACCGTTCCTTTGTCTCTAATGCCATGAGACTCACAATGTTCAACGCTTTCATAAAACAAATCAGCAGTTCTAAACCAATGCTTGCTAATTCTTTGTAATTCTTTTGCCATATCACATTTTACGCTTTTTCCAAGGTGGAAAATACAAACACCATCTTTTTTTAATCTTTCTTTTGATTGGCGAAAGATTGATTCATAAATCGTAAAATCTTTTTTCTGTTTCTCCTCAATAAATGAATTAGGTTTGTATCTGAAATCAGTTTCAGACCAACCAGAAAACCATATTCTAATCCAATTAGCGAGATAAAATCGTGTGCTATCAAAGAAAGGTGGTGATGTAATTATTGCATCAAGATTATTTAATTCTTGTGGCCAAATTATGGTAGAATCTTGATTAAAAATTTTCCCGTTTCTAAAATCAATTGGCAATTCCTCGTTTATCACTTTCTCAACCTTATTGGTAAGTTTTTCAACTAAATTTTTGTAAATATACTCACCAGTTGGTGCATAAGGTACTATCGGATGTGACCTACGGCTAAGCGCATATGGTCTGTTACCATGTAATATGTGAAGCAATGAAGCAACGACTAACATTTCACTTGGTGTTTTTGGATAGTTTTCTTTTATGAACCTTCTTGCAAGTAATATTTCTTTAAGAGTGGTTTCTTCATAGTAGTCTGCTAATGTTTTATTAAAACCAAAATATTTAACTTCTTTTAACTCCTCTTTAGTGCATGAGCTTTTTGTGATGAAATCTTTTAAGGAGTTAAGATAATTGTAACTTTCTTTAGGAATCTGTGCTGTTACTTTAGCATAGGATATATAATACGCTGGTAAACTAATGTCTATTCCGTAAGCCGTTTTTCCAGAAAGGGCTGCTTCAAAAGGGATTGTACCAACTCCAGCAAAAGGATCAAGTACTGAGCCAGTATCGGGAACAAATGTTTTCACCAAATGATGTGCAATGGCCGGCTTTAATTTGCCTTGATATGAACAAAGTGCATGATTGTGATGGCCCCAATTTCTGCTTGAATAAGGTTCGTGTTGGTGCGGCATCTCTTTCTTAAAACGATTCCAATTCTTTTCCCAGAATGTAATAGTATTAACATTTGTGTTCTTGCCATTTTCAGTCGGATTTTGAAATACAAGCAAAGATTGGGTAAGAATTTCTTTATTTCTTGACCGCCTTTTCCTCAGAATTTTATTGTCAATTAGGTTAAAACCTAGTTCCATCATTAGCTCTGTCAGAATTTTATCAGTATTAATATGTACTCCGCAAAAAATTGAATCACCAATGTCTATAAGTATCTTCGCATTAGAGATTAAATGATGTTTAGAGTCTCTAAAGATCCGATACATATCTTCAAAATAACTTTTTACCATTATAGGAATACGTGAATCGTAGTTCTTTTTGTTAAGTTCAGTTAAAGTTGATTTTAAGATTTTGCTTTTGGCGGTAACGTCTAAACCATTCACACGTGCAAATTCTTTTTTTACATCATTAATTCCGCTAGCTAATGCTTGATCTCTGAAAAACCGTAGATCATTTTCAAATTGTAGATAGCGTAGAAACCATAATTCTACTTTAGTATTTCTAAAATAATTTGTTCCGTTCAAATAGGGTGGACTTGTTATAATGGCACCAATTTTCAAGTTATTTGTTCGGCTAATATTTTTCGCATTTGAAAGAATTAATTCATGAGTGTTTTTCAATTCGTAATTAAAGTCTAGCACATCTTGTGCAATGTTATTGATTTTATGAGGAAGTAAATCGTCAATGGATTTTAACTCTCTTGCCATTTCCGTGGGAGTTTTGAATCTAACATCACCGGCTTTTTTCAAATACGAAACTGGAAGTAAGCATGATATAACAGCAATAGTTAACGTATCTGCTAGTAAATCGTTGTTTAGTTTAACTATATCTATATATGATCTAAGTTTGAGTATTTTACTAAACGTTTCATTAGGAAAATATTTACTGTCCACAAATACTGTGTTATAAGTCTCTCTTAGAAATTTGTCTTCCTCAAATTTGTTAAGTGATAGAACTATGGTTTGTGAAATATTTTTTAGTTTGTTAGAAAGCTCTTGTCGCTGCATTTTATTTGATTTAAGAATTTGTAACTTTGTTTGAATGAGAAATTGTAACAAAGGATTTATTTCTGAATATATAGTTGAAAATCCTTCATTGTCAGCAGCAAAAATTGTGGTTCCCGTTCCAGCAAACGGTTCATAAATTAGAGTTTTTTTTATTTCGAAGTTTTTAATAAGTGATTTTACAAAATCTAATGAATAACCTTCTATATAAGGATACCATCTTTGAAATGGTATATCTTTACTTTTTACAAAGGTAACATCCTTCTTCGTTACACCGTCCAACTGCTCAAAATCAGAAAGATTTTGTTTTATCAGCCGCTTAACAACCTGGTTAATTGATCGTTCTTGTTTTTCTGCAAAGAGTGAAAGTTGTTTGTAAGACTTAATTCCGATTAGCTCCTTAATTTCTTGAGTTGACATATCTTTAACTTTTGAAAAGTAAGGAACCTCGGGCTCACTAAATGCTAAAGTGATAGACTTATATTTAGAAAAATCCGAGGGATAGTCCTTAAAATAAACTGATTTATAAAATTGTTTTGACATTCGAAGTATATACTAAATTATGATAGTTATTTCTAAAATAATAAATTGAAACTAAATAGCAAAAGATTACATAAGAAAATATTAACTGGGATCAATTGTCAATAATAAACATTACTAACCTATTTTTAAGAAAATAAGAAGGTGAATAATAACTTGGAATTTTAAACTTATTGACTAATAATCAGAGGTTATACAAATGTAAAGATTTTTTTCTAACTTAGATTTATCGAAATATAAAATTTAACTCGTTACCGCCAGCATCCTATAACCCACCCCCGAATCCGTAACAATATATTTTGGGTGCGACGGGTCATCTTCAATTTTTTTTCTGATCTGCCCGATAAATACACGAAGGTATTGAGAATCTTCTGCATGTGTTGGACCCCAAACTTCTTTCAACAGAAAATTGTGTGTAAGCACCCGGTCAATATTCTTGAAAAACATAAAAAGAAGTAAGTATTCGGTGTTCGTAAGTTTTAGTTCTTTATTTTTTTTGTAAACAATTCTTTTTACAAAATCGATTTTCAAGTTTCCGTTAATTACAGACCCTTCGTTATCACTTTGCTGGTTTCGCCGGATGTTTGCTCTTATCCTTGCAAGTAATTCCGATGTGTTAAATGGTTTTGTAATGTAATCATCTGCGCCGAGATCCAATGCTTTAACTATATCCTCTTCGGAATTTCTAACGGAAAGAATAATTACCGGTACGGAAGACCACGTCCTTATTTCCGAAAGAACCGAGAATCCATCTTTATCGGGTAAGCCAAGATCAAGGATAACAAGCTGGGGGTGGTTATTGGCAACAGCAACAATACCGTCTTTCCCTTTAGATGCCTCTATAACTTTGTAATCCTCGGCTTCTAACGTGATAGAAAGTATCTTTCTTATTTGAGATTCATCGTCAATAATTACAACTGTATTTGGTATAGCCATATTAAAATTAATTTAATGGTAATAAAATAATAAACTCGGCACCGTTCGGCTTACGGTTCCTGACTGATATAGTTCCGCCGTGAGCTTCAAGGAATCCTTTTGCAATCGATAAACCAAGACCGGTACCGCCAGCTTTTGTACCCGGTACTCTATAAAATTTCTTGAAAAGATTTTTTAACTCATCTTCCGGAAATCCATCCCCATTATCGGAAATTATAATAGCAAGACCTTCTGTTGTTCTTTTAACATTAATTTCAATAGTACTGCCAGATGGAGTATATTCAAGCGAGTTGTGAATAATGTTTAATAATGCTTGTTCAATTAAAGGATAATCAAAAAAGAGAATACCGGCATCTTCGGTTATATTAACAACTATATCGTGATTGTATCCTTCCTTCTTGATTTTACTAATCAGCAGATTGAAAAGATCATTTATGGAATGCCAATCTTTTTTCAGGGTTAAATTTCCACTTTCCAGCCGTGTTATATCAAGCAAGTTTTCAACAAGACGCTTCAATCTCTCCGCTGCAACATTGGTTTCAAATAATAATCTTGTTAATGCTGATTTATTTCCAACTATCTTTTCATCTTTCAGCGAAGTAACAGCGCCAAGTATAGTAGTTATCGGAGTTTTTAATTCGTGGGAAACCGAATCGAAAAGAGTTTTATATAATTTTTCTGACTCTTGTATCACAAGGTTTTTCTTTGCTAATTCTTTTAAATATTCCCTTTCAATGGCGATTGTAATTTGAGAAACAAAAGTATTAAGCAGCGATTCTACTTCTATAGTTAGTGCAGCGTCTTCCGGGAAAACTAATCCAAGTACACCAAGTTTACCTTCTTTTGATAAAAGAGGATAATAAGTTGCCGGTGTAATAAAACGTATTGTATCGGTAAACCTTCCGGCTTTCTCAGAGTTTAGATGAACGAATTGTGCAATATTCCACTCGGCGTCATCAATTCTAAAAGTGCTTGCCGGGTGAGGAACTGCTTGTAATTTTTTATCATTCTCCGAATAGATTACAGTAACTTCGGTATGAAAAGTATCTTTAAGATGTTTAATCGAACACTCCGTTACATCATCAAGACTTTTGGATGAGGAAAGCTCCCGTGTTAGATTATAAAGTGCAAAAGTTTTCTTCTCCTTTTGGTTTATTTGAATCTGCTGTGTTCGTATGCGCGATATTAA
>DYJK01000036.1 GCA_020723165.1 Melioribacter roseus
AACCTTCCTCCATATTTCTCCGCCCGAACCACCCCGATCCTTTAACAACCGCGCCTTGGGCAAACCAATTTAGTTACATGTTTTAACAAAAGAACAGTACACAGTATTAAGACATAAATCTGAACGACTACAATGATTTACACACATGTTTTGAACAGAGGATTGGGAGTAAAGAGTCCGTTAGACTGAATAACTTAAGGATGATAGATATGCACACTCTATTTTTATATATTAAGTTTATGAAGCAAAATCAAAACAATTGGAACGTAGATATGCAAGCACGTGCATATCTATGTTCTCAAGATATATATTACATGCAGTATAATTAATAGTTATATAAAATAAATATTAGGAGGTTACATGCGCATAATAGCTGTTGTTGGCAGTAATAGAAGAGGAAATACATATTCTATGGTTGAAGCTGCATGTCATGGACTTAGTGATTCTGAAGTAGAGCTTCTTCATCTGAAAGATTTAAATATTGAATCATGTGATGGATGTCTTACCTGTGATAGAACTGGATCATGTCATATGAAAGATGACATGGAAAAAATATTATCGAGGATGAAAGTCGCGGATGGTTTTATTTTTGGAACGCCGGCTCGATGGAGTCTTTTGTCTGGCGAACTCAAAGTTTTTTTTGATCGATTGAATCCACTTGCATTAACACAATCTTTAAAAGGGAAAAAAGCTATAGTATTAGTCGTTGGCCAAACAGAAGGAGATGAAGCAATTAGTATCGAAAATACTGTCACGTCGGTCAAATATTTTTGTGAAAGTGCGGGCATAGAAATAGTAGATGTTCTAGTTGCCGATGGTTGTCTTGAACCTAATGATCTCATAACCAAGAAACCTGAAATACTAAATAAATGCAAATTGTCTTCGAAGAAATTGTTCCAATCTTTATAGTGAATAATTATGAATAAGAATAAAAGCTCTGTCGTTTATCATACATTGATTTCTAATTTATATTATCCAGCATTACTAGGGGCGTTCTTTTATATATTTATTGAAAACTTCTCAAAGATAAAGTTAGAAACAAATATATTTATTTATCTATGCTCTCTTTTGTTAATTATAATTTCTTTTTCCATAGATTATCTTTATACAATAGCATCAAAAAGCTTTTATTCTATTTTCCATTTTGTAAGTGATATATTAATAATTATCCTATTATTCTTAGGATATAGCAATCTTATTGAATCGCTAAATAATAATAATACGAATATAGGTTTGTTCTTTTTTTCGTTTGTTGCGATTCATTCAATTTTTATTCTTTGGGATTTATTTTTTATTCCCCAAATTGAAAGAAAATCAAGCATAATAGCATTTGATTTTGTCGGCTTCATCTTAGCATTAATTGGATTTTTCTTTTTTCGTGCCATCCCTGTTTTCGGCACAATATTTTTGTTATTGCATACTATAGCCTATTTTTACTTTGGTCTTAAGTATATATCAACTTTATTGAATAAAGAGGAAACTGATGAATTCAAATAATGATTATACTCTTGATTTTGTAGCATTTCATATTACCAATGTCTGCACCCATCGATGTCCTTTTTGCTATGCTTCAGATATTAATGCTAAACCAGAACATCCACCCCTTTCTCAACTAATTAATGTTGCTTCAGCTATTATTGATGCAAATGTTAAAGAAATTACTTTTCTTGGTGGTGACCCCGCTAGCTATCCTTTTGTAGTTGATTTAGCAAAATATATTTCTCAAAGAAATGTATATGTGTCAATTCTTTCAAATACGTTGAAATTTAAAAACCATAAACCAGATGAAGTGGCTAAATATATTTCCTCTTTTGAAACAACAATTCATCATTATGAACCTTTAAAGCATGATGAATTTTGCAAAAAGGAAGGTGCATATAATAATATTGTTGAACAATTAAGAATATATCACTCACTTGGGAAAAAAATTGGTGTAGCCATTAATATTATTCCCAGCATCTATAATCAGATTTATAAGTTGGTTGAAAGACTTGTTGAAATAGAAAAACTGAAATTAGATTATATATTCATTCAACGCATTATTCCATTTGGTAGAGCAAGTGGTACAACAGAATTTACTTTAACAAGAGAACAAGCAGAGTTATCACTTCATGAGATACAAAAGATTGATAAGCAATTTAATATTAAATTTATGGTAGAAGACCCATTCCCATTATGTATTTTGTCTCAAGAATTCAAAAAGTACATGAATCCATGTCAATGGGGTATTTCCAAAGCAGCAGTAAACGCAAAAGGTGATTTGTCAAGATGTGGAGCAGATCCTAGGTATCGTTTGGGAAATATTCTAGATGAATCTTTGCTAAATATATGGAATGAATCACCAATACTGAAATCATTTAGGAGCAAAAATTATTTGCCTGGTAGATGTAAGGTTTGTGATGATGTTAAATATTGTGGTGGCGGTTGTCCGCTTAGTTGTGAATTGGAAAAAGACCACGGTATTGATTATTTGTTTTTGGAATATGAAAAACTTAATGAAGAGATACATGGAAATATTTCTTTTGTTCCTGCCAAGGAATATGAACTATCAAGTATATTGCAAATAGAGTGGAGTGATTTTCCTGGTTATGGCCATATATTTAACGTTGATAGCATTAAGTTATGGTATAAACATAACCCAGATATGTTTTGGGTTGTTAAAGATTCTCAAAACTGGGTTTTAGGTTATGCCACTCTTGTCCCAATAAATGAAATACTTTATAAAAGAATTTGTAAAGGTGAATTTAGTTCTCTTGTTCAATTCCCTTCCGATCAAGTACTCAAATCTGGTGAATCGTCAAAATATTATCATTTAGAAGTATTAGCATCTGTTCCATCAAGAACAGCTTCAAGAGCTGGACGTTCATTAATTAAAAGCATTGGAAATTATTTGATTGAAAATTCGGAATATGTTACAGCTTCACCAGTAACTGAAATCGGTACTCGTTTATGCAAGTATTTCAACTTTCAATATACAGCGGATGAATGCTTGGATAATATTAGTTATCCTATCTATGTATTGAAAGTAAATAAAAACGAAATGCTTGAAAAAATAAAACGTTTTTAATTTTATATAACAAGCCAATCAAGGCGGACGCCGTTTTCGCATTTGGCATTTTTATAATTATTGGCTTTGTTGTTCCGTGTATTGTTGCTTTGTAAAGTAGTTCTGTTGAATAAATGTTTTTTAAAAATTATTGGCAGTTGTTTAATAAGTAGCACTGCTGTTAGGGGGCGACCGCTTATTGGCGACGCCGTTATATACCTAAATCAATGATTGAAATTAATCAAAATACCGGATCTGATTTCGAAATAATTCTCATCATAATTGGTTGGTTATTGGGAATGTTTAGTTCATTATTTATTGAAAAGTATAAGAATTATTCGAAAAGAAAAGAAGTTAAGAAGGGCATTAAATCAGAGCTGAACGAATTGAGATTAAGATTAGCAGCTACAAATTTAGAATTAACATTCAGAATTGGAGATATTACACTCGAATATGCGAGATGGATAAAGCCATATTACAAATTATTATTTGAGAGCGAAACATTCGCGTATCTTAGAACAGTGCCCAAGATTGATAATCCAATAACACATTTACCAGACGATGAATTTCAAAGGTGCTTAATTATTAGCATTAATCGAAAAAAAGATAGTATTGTTATCACGACACCATCAGTGCCTAAAATTGTATTACCATACACAGATTCCAATTATGGAAGCATTTCATTATTAAAGGAAAAGCTTTTATTTCAAATCGCACAATTGAAAAAAGATATCATAAGCATCAATGATTGTATTGATGACGTAAAGTATTATCATAATAAAACATTTGAAGAATTATCTGAAAGTAACCGTAAGGTTGTTGAGTATAATATTGATAAAAATGTTTTATCAATCAGAGATAAGACTAAATATATAATCAAACTCATAGAAGAAATTATAAAATAGTAAAACGGTATATAACCAGCGTCTCAGCCCGACCGCGTTTTCAAAGCGGCATTGATGTAGTTTTTAGGTTTAGTAAAAAGTAATCATTGCAAGTAAGGTTGTTCTATTAAATAAAACTGTTAAAAATTATTGGTGCTTGTTTTTCAATTCGGCACTGCTGTTTGGGGCGGACGGGTGAAAAGCAACTACGTTAGACGACATTCGAAAATATTAATATGACAAAAGATTATGTCCAAAAAAACTAAGAAAGACAAATATCTCCACAGATTTACTAGTTTGCCTTATTTACTAGATATATTATCTAAAAAAAGATTAATCCTAGTTGATCCAAATCGCTGGGAGGATAAAAATGATTCTTATTTTATGAGACTATATAAAAATAAGATAGATAAAAAAACTTTCTTAGCCTTGTGTTTTGTGCAATATCAACTTGAACACCAATTGGTAGAAAAATATAGTCATTGGAAATTATTTTCTGGAGATAGTAGTGGAGTCTGTATTCAATTTTATAAAAATGAATTAATTGAACATTTTAGATCTGATCTAGGTGATTGTTTTCACTCTGATGACGTAAAATATTATTCAATTTCTAAAATAGAAGAGAATTATAAGAAGAATCAAATTGCTATAAATCATCTTCCATTTGCAAAACAAAGCGCATTTTCTGATGAAAGAGAGTATAGATTTATTTATGAAAGCGATGAGAAAATTGAATATAAACCTATAGATATTAATTTAGATTTTATCAAAGGAATAACATTCAATCCCTGGGTACCTGAACCAATTTTCAAATCTTCTTGCAAGATTATTAATGAATATAATGACTGTAACCATATTCAACTTAGGCGTTCTCAATGTTTAGAATATGAAAGATGGAAAAAGATTGGAGATAATATTTTTAATAGTTAAACCGCCTAACCGCTTAAAAAAGACCCCACAAAAAGAGCGGGACGGGTTTAGTCAATATATAAAAGAATAGAAGGAACAAAAGAACTTTAATCGTTTCCCATCTGTCAAGAACCATGAGTCTGTCTGAATACCGTCATTCCAAACCTGACTGCTGTAATAGTGTGATGCACAACTTAAATTTTGTTTTTCCTTTGCGATCTTTGCGATTTTCTTTGCGCACTTTGCGTGATAATCTTTAAAAGCTCTTCACGCAATGACACAAGGTATCCGCAAAGTCCACGCAGAGTTTTGCAACAGACTCGTTAGGCAAGTCTCGTTTCGGAATCTAATCCTTTGAAAAGGAATAATAATCAAGACTCCAAACCAAGATTTCGGCAAGGCTTCGATGAGCAACTTGACCGAGCATTTACATGTTTATTAAAATCTATTGCTTTCATAAAAAATATTTATGAAGTTCAGAATGTAGTTTGTCTTCCTTTCATCTAAAAATTGTTTATTACCATTTCTTCTTAAACCGCCAAAGAATTACTGAATAGATTTTTCTTTCTAACATAATCCAGGCAATGCGGTAATTCTTAACATCTAAACATCAAAATAATTTAGATAACCAACCGGGAGCGATCATGAAAAGATCGATCACTTTAACTCTAATTTTTATTTTGGTTTCATTTCTTTTTATCTGCTGCGGTAACGCAGAGGGAATTGAGGGTGAACCAAATCAATGGATGAAAGGCAAAACCATCTCTGCAAAAGTAATATTTGAGAACTACGGTGTTAGTATAAGATTACGTAACGATACGCAAAAAGATTTTTCATTAAAAAATGTAAGAATAACAATCTGGGGTGATAAGAACGGCAAATCCGAATTAAATGACTTCTACAATATTTGGTTAGCGCCAGCGGATAGTTTAATTCTTCCACCTTTTGGAATTGGTGATGAATACAAGGTAAATGTAGCCGTTGTTCAAGAGGAAAAAACGATTGATTCGTTTTCGGTATCGCTATAAATAATTTATTCTCTCTTTTGTTAGAGCATAATTGCAGAGAACTTAAATCATTTATAAGTTTGTGTGAAAAATAAACGGTTCAATGAAAACCATTCTGCTTCTCTCTGCAATTACTCTCGGTATACTTTTCCCATACGGCGAACAGTACACATTCCTTATCCGTTACTTGCTGATGGTGCTTCTATTCTTTTCATTCCTTGATATCAGGTTCGACCGCGGCATACTAACAAAAAAACATTTTGTAATACTTTTGATAATGATAACCTCGCCGGTTATTATTTACTATCTCATCAATACGTTTGATCATACACTTGCACAAGCAGCATTTATTGCCTCCGCCGCACCAACAGCAATAGCCGCACCGGTAATTATAAGTTTAAAAAGGAAGAAAGTTGAATTCACAATGATCTTGTTAATACTGAGCAATGCCTCCGTAGCAATTCTGCTTCCTTTTATTCTTCCCACCATTCTCGGCAACGGTAAGAACATCTCCGTAATTCAAGTTTTAGTACCGGTATTAATAACTTTTTCAATTCCGCTTCTCGCTTCACAAATATTTAAGTACACTGTTCCAAAAGTATGGCGCGTACTTGTCGGCTGGAAAGATTCCTCGTTCTACATTTTGGTAGCCAACATTTACATTGCAACTTCGGATGCTTCTAGTTATATCCGCAGCGAGTTATCATCGAGCATCGGGATAGTTTTTTTGATCGGACTTACAACTGCAATTTTATGCGTGGTCTATTTTGGGTTGGGCTGGCTGATTGGCGGTAAAGAATATGCTCACGAGGCAAGCCAGTCACTCGGACAAAGGAACAATGCTTTCACAATATGGATTGCACTTACTTTTATGAATCCCGTTGCAGCTTTAGGGCCGGTTTTTTATGTTCTCTTCCAGAACGGGTACATCTCATGGGAACTATACAAACACGGCAAGCCGAAAGAATAAACTTCACACGGCAAATAAAAAGAATTCTGAATTAACTATATTTGAATCACTACTATCAAATTTATAACAAAGAAAGGGGCCGTAATGAAAAGATTACTTCTCACTATTATGTTATTGATTTCAATAACAACACTATCAACAGCGCAAAGTAAATTTGGCACCGGAATAAATGCCGGTATCGCTTTGCCAAACGGTGATTTTGGTGATGTTTACAATCTCGGTTTTGGCGGCGGTGCCTCTCTAACTTATGATCTTGCACAAGAGTGGCAGCTCCTTGCATCTGCCGGTTACTATCGGTTTTCCTTTAACGATGATCTTTTTAATGACTTTCTTAAAAGTATTGGTGTAAACGAAACAGTTGATGTTGAAGCACCTCTTTCCCTAATTCCAATAATGGTTGGCGGAAGATATTTCTTTACACAAGGTGAATTCAAACCTTATGCAACTGCTGTGGTTGGAATTCACATAATGAGTGTTTCTGCAGAAGATGTAAAAATAAGCGGACAAACCTACGATGTAAACACAACAGAAACACAAACAAAAGGTGCATGGGGAATTGGTCTCGGCTTTCTTTACAAAGTTGCGCCCAAAATTCATTTGAACCTGGACGCAAAATTTAACGGCAACAGTTCCGAAGTATCTCAAACCACATCAAGTCAAGAAGGTGATACAACAACCGAAGAAACATCTACGTCAACAACAACGTTTATAACAATACTCGCCGGTATACAAATACAATTGTAATTTTATACTACCGGTTCAGATTTTTATCTGAACCGGCTACCTTTCAAAAAAAATTCCACTACAAGCAACCTTTTGCCAAATAATTGCGTCATAACTCTATTAAATTTAATATCGGATGTTAAATCCGTTTTTATTAATTTATAGTTGTCTCACTAAAACGAAAGGGCCTTAGGGTTAATGAAGAAACTCTTCAAAATTCTAGCATACATCATCGGGGGTGTAGCAGTATTATTAATTGCATTTTCAATTTATTTCAATTCAACTTATCCGCAAGTTGATCCGCCGGTAAATGAAAAGGTTGAAATCACACCGGCACGGATTGCACGCGGTGAATATCTCGCCAAACATGTAACTGTTTGCGTCGATTGTCACTCGGTTCGCGATTGGTCTAAGCTTTCCGGTCCGCCAAAACCAGATACATGGGGAATGGGCGGCGATCGGTTCGGAGAAGATATGGGTTTGCCGGGAACTCTTTTTGCGAAAAATATTACTCCAGCCGGAATTGGCGATTGGACGGACGGAGAAATTATTAGAGCAATTACTTGCGGTGTAAATAAAAGCGGTACTGCTTTCTTTCCTTTAATGCCGTATTTAAACTATAATCATCTAACAAAAGAAGATCTTTATTCTATAGTTTCATATGTACGCTCGCTGAAACCAATAAAAAACGAAGTGCCCGAAGGAAGTCTTAATTTTCCTTTGAACTTTATTGTAAAAACTATTCCGCCTAAATCTTATAACCCATCACCGGAACCCGATAAGAACGATCCGGCTAAGTACGGCGAATACTTAACAAAGATGGCAGCTTGTTTCGATTGTCATACTCAATCTGTTAAAGGCGAATATATAATTGAGAAAGCTTTTGCCGGCGGTGCTGAATTTATTTTACCAGGCGGCACTGTTCGAAGCGCTAATCTTACACCGGATATTGCTACCGGAATTGGTAAGTGGACAAAAGATCAGTTCATTGCACGATTCAAATTGATGAACCCTGACAGCAATCAAATTGCTTCAGTCGATTTCATGAAAGAATTTAATACCCCGATGCCGTGGACAATGTATGCCGGCATGACACGCGACGATTTGGGTGCAATCTATGAATTCTTACGTACTACTAAACCATTGCGGAATGCCGTGACTAAATTCACCCCGGCAAAACAATAGTTATTAATGTGAGGTTGCCTTAATGGTAAAATATTCTAAAATGTATTTATAACTAACCATGTGAAAATTAAATCTGTAGAGGTTGTCTCAAAAGTAATTATTCAAATAAAAAATCTGCATAAATCCCCCGCACAGCGGGGCAAGTTGTTTTAATCAGATTTTATCCGTGTGCTATTCTTTTCACAAAGTGATGGCTACGCCAAAAAAATTTTACTTTTGAGACAACCTCATGCAAATATTCATTGAATTCACAATTGTATTTGCCCTAAATGGTCGAAGCAGCGCCCGTCAAACTCATGCCGGGCAAGTTTCGACCTACAATTTTCAAGTGGAGAAATTATAACACAAGCGTTGCAATAATTACCGGGATATGAACAAGCACCAAAATTCCGAATTTAATTATTGTTTCCTTCCGGTGAGTAGGGGAAAGATATGTGAAATATATTCCCTTCATTATTGTATTGCTCATCATTGAAATAAGTATGGCGGTAAAAATTAAATTAGCATTCGACCCGATATCGGTAACCATGGAAAGTACAAACGGGGTGATGTCTGCCACGCCGACTGTAACAGACAGAAATATTAATCCTAAATGACCAAAGTAAGTTTTTACAAGTGATGTAATAATTATCAAAGCAACAAACAGTAAAGAAAAAATCACTGCCGGTCTAACTTCAAAAGGATTTTGCAGTTGTTCTGATTCAACGTCTTTCTCTTTCTTGCCTGATGAATGATGTTCCCGGGAGGGTATTAACGAAATACCAATACCAAGTAAACTTAGTAACAGTAACTGCCACCAAATTCCATAAACAAAAGAGGGACTAATAATCATCAGTAATACTAATATCCTGAGATACATAACACTGCAAGCTACAATTGCACCTTTTAATGCACTGAAGTGAACGCCGGGTTTTTTCTTTGCAATTCTTCCATAAGCAATTGTAACCGCTGTGCTTGATACAATTCCTCCAACCAGTCCGGAAATCCAGAAGCCTACTTTATCGCCTAATTTTTTCGATAAGAAATATCCTACAAATCCTATAGTTGAAACTACAATAACTACTTGCCAAACCTCTGCCGGGTTAATATTAAATTGTGTGTAATCTTTATTGGGAAGCACCGGCAATATAATAACCGTTACAAGTAGAAATTTTAGCACCGCTAAAAATTCTACGCGGTCTAATTTTTCAACATAGTCTTCCATCTTTGCTTTTTCTGAAAGAAGCATCGTATTAATTATGCCAAGTGCCATTGATGCCCAGATATCTACAAGCAGTGCAAGTGCGCCAACAATAAATGTTAGCAGTGCTGAAATTTCACTTGTTACACCGAATCTTTCATTCTGTACTTTTGAGTAGTATGATATTGCACAAAGAACCGATATACCGATTAACCCGATAGGAAGAATTACATCAACACCTTTTTGATGAAGTAATGCAGATCCAAATCCAAACATGCTGATAATGGGATACGTTCTTATTCCGCCCAGTATTATCTTTTTAGGATTGTTCTTGCTGCTTTCTCTTTCTAATCCTACAAGAAAACCGAGAGCTAACGCAATTAAAAAACGTAATTCAACAGTCCAAACAATTGTATTCATTATCTAAAATTACCCTAACAAAAATTATCGCTGCTGTAATTTGGTTAAAAGTTTAACAATAATAAATATGCCGCTGGATGGCAGCTTATAAACAAGCCAGGTTAATTAAATTTTCTTTTCTCCATAAGTCAATAAAACAAATAGGGGTTTTATTAAAAAATCAAGGTTTTGGGAAGTGCGGCAGATTAAAATCTTTAAAAATCTATTAGGTTCGGAATAAATCTTTCCATATGTTTACACCCGTAATGGCAGTAACTTTAGAAGTAGATGCAGACGTAGACGCAATTCGTTCGAACCCTTCAGTAGATTTTAAAGCTCTGTCGTAAACAATCAATTATCAACAAATTAAAAAGGAGCATCTGTCATGGCAGAGCGCAAACAAGGATCTGTTAAATGGTTTAACAGTACAAAAGGTTTTGGTTTTATTTCACAAGAAGGCGGAGAAGATGTATTCGTACATTTTCAATCGATCGTTGGCGATGGATACAAAACTTTACAAGAAAATGATAAAGTAGAATTTTCTGTTACAAAAGGTCCTAAAGGATTACAAGCAGCAGAAGTTAAAGTAATCCGCTAAGAATATAAAAATATTCTGATCATTAAGCCCCGGATTTTATTCGGGGCTTCTTGTTTTAAATAAAGAACTTAATATTCTTCCACGCCTCACTCAATTTCATTTTCGGTTTTCGGCAGATATAAATATCAACATTCTCGTACGGCATACCATATTCATTGTAATGAGATGCTGCAACTTCAACCTCTTCAAAAAATTCTTTATTGCCTTCGATATCACCGCCGATAATTATTACTACTTCTTCAGATTTGTTTTCCGGAACACCCCAGATCCAATAATTATTGTGCGGAGAAATTGCTTCTGGCAATCCGTATTTATCTTTGTAATAATTTACCGCCCCGGCTTCGCCGTAATTTTGTGCGATTATAATTACATCTTTCTTTTCTTCGTCAGAGAGTTTGTTATAGACTTCTGCCGTTTTCTGTACCATCTCTTCCCATCCGAAACGATCGGCAAAAAATTGGGGAAGTGTGCTTGTTCTGTTTCTTTCTGCCAGGGTAGGGTTAATCCCGGTTATCTCGGATAGTTTTAAATATGAATCAACATCAAGTATTGGAATTGCAAACGGTGCTGTTATAAGGTATCCGGGCAAAAGAAGAATAACCAGTATATACCTTGCCCAATTTTTCAAATATTGATTTATTAATATATCGATACCTACTGCACCGGCGGCAAGGATTACCGGGAATAATACTCCCATGTAATATGGTTTCCCATTATTCAAAACAAATACTATCAAGATTGATATATACATCAACGCTATTACAACAAACTTCTTTCCGTTTTTGTTAATGAAGAGAAAATAAAATGCCGCTATCAGAAGGAGAGTTGAAAATGGGTTCAGTTCAAGCAGATGCTCACTAAAAAATTGAAAGAAACTCAACGGGGCATTTTTATACGTAGCTGCATTGCGCATGAATTCAAGAGTCGGAAAATTATTTTTGATCTGCCAGATTACATTTGGAAGAAAAATTAAAAATGCGAGAGAGGCGCCGATATATATTTCTTTCATTAAAAAATATTTTCTGTTTTTTGTTAGCAGCAGCCCGATAAACAATCCGAATCCTAAAAATAAAAATGTAAGTTTATTCTGAAGCCCAATTCCAAAGATCAACCCGATAATAATCCAATATTTGGGATTGTCGGTTTTGATCAATCTTATTAAATAATAAAACATCAGCGAAGCAAAAAGATAATCGAAAGCATTCATCGAGTAATAACTGCTGCCGCCGAGCAGAACCCCGGCAAAAATTGCAGCTAATGCTGAAAGAAATTGTGCATATTTTCCGCCGCCAAGTTCGCGTGCAATTAATCCGGAAATAAAAATCGTTAGCGAACCGGCGAGATATGCAAAAATTCTGATTCCAAAAATTGATTCACCAAAGATCGAGCGTGATATCAAAAGGAGAAGTGCGTTAAACGGCGGTTGATCTACGTAACCCCAATCCAAATGCTTAGAGCATTCTATATAATAATACTCGTCGCGGAAGATGCCGTAATTACCGGCAAAGACTATAAGTAAGAATAATTTAAATAAGGATAGAAGAATGAGAACAGTTGTTGAACTACTTAAATTAATCCGGAATCTTGAAATTTCCATTTTGCAATAATCCCTCTATAAACTTAACGAATTCAAGACTTTAGACGCACTAAAAATTCTTTTCTTACATCTATTGACTTTTAGCTATCAATATGATATCATTGTGATAGCAACTATAAAGAGGAACTAATATGGAAGCAATAGTAGAAAAATCTGCAAAAAAAACTAATGGTTTTCTCGCTTTATTTATCGTTATCCTACTCATAGTAATTGACATCTATGTACTTCGCAACGGAATTATTACCGAGGATACTAACTTTTTGTGGATCTTTATTCCCTTGATAATAATAACCTCCATTTCATTCGGTGGCTTTACGGTGATACAGCCCAATGATTCACGCGTACTTATTCTTTTTGGAAAGTATATCGGAACAATCTGGGACTCCGGATTTTGGTGGGTTAACCCGTTCACGGAAAAGAAAAAAGTATCCTTACGAATACACAACTTCAACAGTGAAAAAATAAAAGTGAACGATCTACATGGCAACCCGATTGAAATTGCTGCGGTAATTGTGTGGCGTGTCGTTGATTCTGCGCGTGCAATATTTGATGTACAGAACTATGAACAATTTGTAGCTATACAAAGTGAAACCGCAATACGAGGTCTCGCGTCGGGTTATGCTTACGATACTTCCGAAGAAGATAAATATTCGCTGCGCGGTAATCCGCAAGAGATTTCTGAAGAATTAAAAAAACAAGTTCAATCAAGATTGGAAATTGCCGGTGTTAATGTTCTCGAATCGAGAATAAGTTATCTTGCATATGCACCGGAAATTGCACAAGCAATGCTGCGCAGACAGCAAGCGCAAGCCGTTGTTGCTGCACGTACTAAAATTGTTGAGGGCGCTGTGGGTATGGTTGAAATGGCTCTCAAAGCTTTGAGCGAACAACACATAGTTGATCTTGATGAAGAGAAAAAAGCAACGATGGTTAACAACTTGATGGTAGCACTTGTATCGGAAGTTCAGGCAACACCGGTTATTAATACCGGAACGCTTTATCAATAATCGAGTACCAAGTTTGCCAGGGGCGATGAACATAGGATGTAAAATTCATAAACAAATAACTACAGTAATGAAAACAATTTCGGATTACATCGGACAGACTATTAAATTAACCCAGCCCTCTTTCTTTAAACATTATTATGAACTGAGAGCTGGTGAAGAATTGATAGCAACTTTGGCACAGCCAAAATTTTTCAGTTCGTCCGCTGAAACAACCGGCTCGCTTGGTGAATGGGAGTTTTACCAATCCGGTTTTTGGAGGTCGGATATTGAAATTCGTGGGAAAGGAAAAGAACTGCCGATAGCTAAATTTGTAAGTGAAAAATGGAAGTCGCGTGGTAAACTGGAACTTCCAAAAGGCGAATCGTTTGATATAGTTTCTAAAAAACTAGCGTGGACCATTGAGGTTTATAATTCATCGCAAATAAAAATTTTGAGTTTCAGGAAAAGATTCTCCTTCAAAACAGTTCTGGAAATAAATATCGAACGGAGATCAGAACTTCTCGATAAATATCCGTGGGTAATTCTGCTCGTGGTGTATATTCAATTATTAAATGAAAGGCGCGGGGCTGCCGCTGCATAAGTATTATGGCTGAGAAAAAGAAATTCTTACTTAGAATTGACGAGTCAATTTATTATGCCATAGAAAAATGGGCTTCGGATGAATTACGCAGTGCCAATGCACAAATAGAGTTTATTCTAAAAGATGCTCTGCGAAAGAGCGGAAGGTTACAAGAAAAAGAAAACAGCGCCCCGGATAACAAAACTGATAACAATGCTAATTAATAAACCGCACGGTTGGAGTTAAAATGAAACGAATAATCTTTACACTGGTGTATCTCTTTACTATTGCCTACAATATTATTGCACAAGAAAAAGAGGAAATTAAATTTGAAAGTTTTTGGGAAGGAAAATTAAAAATTGGCTCTGTCTCGCTTCGCCTGGTACTTAAAACATTTGTTAAAGATGATGGAACACTCGGCGCTTATCTTGACAGTCCCGATCAAGGGGCAAAAGATATTCCGGTAACTTCTGTTAATATAACAGCCGACAGTCTAAAATTTGATATTAGTATGATCGGCGCTTCTTACAGCAGCAAAATAGAAACAGATAGTATGATTGCAGTTGGAAATTTTTCGCAAGCCGGAATGAATCTGCCTCTTAATTTGAAAAAAGTTGAAAAAGTAGCCGAGATACGCCGTCCCCAAAATCCACAGAAGCCCTATCCATACATCGAAGAAGAAGTCGTGATTGAAAACAGATCTGCGAACATAAAATTAGGCGGTACACTTACATATCCGAAAGAAGAAAAAAAATATCCGGCGGTTATACTTGTTACCGGCTCGGGTGCGCAAGATAGAGATGAAACAATTTTCAATCATAAACCATTTTTAGTTATTGCAGATTATCTAACACGCAACGGAATTGCTGTTTTAAGATATGACGACAGAGGAGTTGGAAAATCGGGGGGCGATCCTTCAGCAGCTACATCGGCGGATTTTGTTACGGATGTACTTGCATCGGTTGAATACTTAAAAACTAGAAATGAAGTGGGTCAAACTAAAATCGGAATCATCGGACACAGCGAAGGCGGAATGATTGCGCCCATGGCAGTTTCATCTTCGAATGATATCGCCTTTATAGTTTTGCTTGCCGGGCCGGGATTAACCGGAAGAGATATATTGATTAAACAAACAGAGCTGATACTTAAAGCTGAAGGAACAAAAGAAGAAGAGATAGCAAAACAAGTGAGCCAGAATAAAGAGATTTATGATATCATCACCAACGAACCGGACAGCTTAACAGCATATCAAAAGTTAGAAGAATTATATAATCGGGATTTTGCACAGATGACCGAAGAAGAAAAAAAAGGTCCTACCAACAGCAGAGAAGTTTTTGAAAGAAACGCAAAAATAATTTTGAGTCCGTGGTTCAGGTTCTTTCTAAAGTTTGATCCGAGATTGTATTTAGAAAATGTAACCGTCCCGGTGCTTGCACTGAACGGTGAAAAAGATCTGCAAGTTCCTCCAAAAGAAAATCTTTCTGCGATTGAAGACGCTTTGAAAAATGCCGGCAATAAGAATTACAAAATCGTCGAGATGCCCGGTTTGAATCACCTTTTTCAAACTTGCAAAACGTGTACTATTTCCGAGTACGGACAACTCGAAGAAACGTTTTCACCCGGGGCATTGAAAATTATCGGCGATTGGATAAAAGACGTTACAAAGTAATTCCGAGTAAGCAGAAGTATTCTCCCGAAAATTTCTGCTTTTTATTTGCATAGAATAACTATCTAAATTATTTTTGTTTATCAATTAATCGGCGCTTATAAATTTATCAAAACATATTCTTCAAATAACTCACGAGCAGCAATCCTTGCCTAACTGCTTATCCTAAAGAGTATAACTCCAAAGGATAGGTATGCCCGTTAAACTTGTCAATCAATAAAAATTGTTGTGGCTTTCCCATTGTCACAAATTTTTCTAATTATAATTAGTGGAGAAAGAAATGATAAATTTAAATAGCTTCGGCTGGAACAGCTTTTTTGAAAAATACTTTGAACAATATAATATTCAGGGATTTGAACATGGTAGAATTTCTATTGAAAATAAAACTAATTACGTGGTAGTAACAAATCACGGAGAGATAATCGGTGAAGTCTCCGGCAAATATTTATTCGAAGCCGGGAAGCAATCGGATTTACCCAAAGTAGGTGATTGGGTCGTTGTTTCTTTGTTCAACGATTACACTCGCGCTGTTATTCACAATATACTTCCGCGTAGAACAAAAATATCAAGGAAGGGTGTCGATAAAAAAATCGATGAGCAAATAATAGTAACTAATGTTGATGTTGTATTTATTGTTCAATCATTAGATGATAATTTTAATGTCAACCGGTTAGAAAGATATCTTGCGTCTGTTCATCAAGGCGGCGCTCTACCGGTTATAATTCTAAACAAATCGGATCTGTGTGATGGCGTTTCAGAAAAACTCAATGCAGTAAAAAATAGAATCGAAGCGATTGACATTGTTATTGCGAGTGCATTAAACAAAAGCGGAGTAGATGAGCTGCTAAAATTTACCGGCGATGGTATAACCGTTGCATTTATTGGTTCATCCGGCGTAGGCAAATCAACATTGATAAACCAGCTTCTCGGAACAGATCTCTTAAAAACAAATGAGGTTCGAATTGCCGATTCAAAAGGAAAACACACTACAACACGACGGGAATTAATACTACTTCCATCCGGCGGCATTTTAATAGATACACCTGGTATGCGTGAGTTTGGATTGTGGGATACCGGTGAAGGAATCTCGCAAACATTTTCGGAGTTCGATGATTATGCCGGGTTGTGTAAATATTCCGACTGTACACATACGCATGAGTCAGGGTGTGCTGTTTTGAAAGCACTCTCCGAAGGAAAAATCTCTAAAGAGCGTTATGATAATTACCTAAAACTTCGTAAGGAATTAAAATATCTTGAATCGAAACAAAACATCCAGTTACAGCTTGAAGAGAAAAGAAAATGGAAAACAATTCATAAGGAGATAAAACAATTTTATAAAAAGAATAAGTAATTATCCAAATAAATATTGCCGCTAATCTCCAGGATGTTTAATAAGATTGCTAATGGTTGATTTGTTTTGCAATTTATTCTAAAAATAAAATGGGATTATCAAAAATGACCAGATCAAATACAATTACCTCTATGATACCCATAGAATCAATAACTTCAAAAATATTTTTGATTAGAAATGAAAAAGTATTATTAGATAAAGATATCGCAGAACTTTATGGTGTTAAAACCAGAATATTAAATCAAGCTGTTAAAAGAAATATTACAAGATTTCCACCCGACTTTATGTTTCAAATTACTGCCGATGAGTACCGTTCTTTAAGATCACAATTTGTGACCTTAAAGAGAGGAGAGCATTCAAAATATTTACCCTATGCTTTTACCGAACAAGGGGTTGCAATGCTATCTTCAGTCTTGAACAGTCAGAGAGCTGTTCAAGTCAACATCGCAATTATGAGAGCCTTTGTTATGATGAGAAAGTTTTTTCAAAGCAGCGATCTTTTAGCGCGTAAACTAAAAGAGTTAGAAAAGAAAACAATTAAAAAATTTTCTGCTCAGCAGAAACAGATCAATATCATATTCGAGGCAATTAAACAATTAATTATTGAAGAAGAAAAACCCATCAGAAGAATTGGTTATTAGCCGTACATTATGTTCATACAAAAAGAAATAACACTTAAACCAAAACCACGGGGATTTCATTTGATCACGAATGAAATCCTTCTTCATTTGCCGGAATTGAAAAACATCAAAACTGGAATCGCACATGTTTTTATTCAACATACCTCGGCATCGTTAACAATAAACGAGAATGCAGATCCTTCCGTGCGTGCAGATATGGAAACATATTTCAACAGAGCTGTGCCGGAATCCGATGCAAAATTTTACGAACATACACTCGAAGGTGCAGATGATATGACCTCGCACATAAAAGCATCCTTGCTAGGAAACTCTGTTACCTTACCAATCACAAACGGAAATTTTAATCTCGGTACCTGGCAAGGAATCTATTTATGCGAGCATCGAAACTATGGTGGTGCAAGAAATATTGTCGTTACAATTATTGGTGAGTAATTTTATCCAGTCATACTGAGAGAGTGGGGCGACCGAAGAATCTCACAACAGAGCATCTTTTGTAAATAATAAATTGTGCGATTCTCCCATAGGGATGCCTTTGGCATTCGCTTCGCTTAGAATGATAAAGTCGTTACTGCGGTTTTTTCCCTAACACATCTTCTACCTTGTAATACTTGATCTCACCGAGATTTAATTTCTTAATCCCATCTTCAATCTTACTTCTATCACCGACAACTATTACTGCCATTTTATCCGGTACGATATATTTCTTAGCCGCTTTCGTAACTTGATCACCGGTAATGTTCAAAACATTATCGATATAATCGTTGAAATAATCACCGGGCAGATTGTAATCAGTCATCTCTTCTAGATTGAATGCAATATCTGCAACAGTCTGGAAATTATCGGGATAGCCAAGGGCAACATAATTTTTCGCTCTTGTCAATTCTTCGTTAGGAACCGGTTTTAAAATTCCGTTCAACTCCTTAAAAAACTCTACAAGTGCTTTATCAGTAACTTCTGTTTGAACAGACGAACGAGCCATGAACGGACCGGGATAAGGACGCATATCAAATGCGGACCCGGCACCGTACGTGTAACCATGTTGCTCGCGTAGATTATTGTTCAACCTTGATGTAAACGAACCGCCGAGAATCGTGTTCATCACCGTTATAGGAAAATAATCTCCGGTCAATCTCTCTGTTCCGATTCTTCCGATCATTATTACGGATTGTGCAGCGCCCGGTTTATCAACCAAGTAAACTACACGTTTGTTAACTTGATCTGCTTCTTTCAATTTTGCCGTCGGAACATCACCCTTTGCCCACTTACCGAAAACTGATTCGAGTTTTGAAATAAGTTGGTCTCTGGTTACATCTCCAACTACGAGTATATAAGCATTATTTGCTTTAAAATATTTTTCATGGAAATTTTTCAGATCTTCAACAGAAAAACCTTTTAATGACGTTTCGTTTCCCATTGCCGGTTTTCCATACGGATGATCTTTACCGAACAATGTTCTCTGGAACATTACATTTGCAATTGTAACCGGTTGATCATGCCATTGAAGTAGCGAAGTCAATTTTTCATTTCTTATTCGATCCAATTCCTTCTGAGGAAAATCGGGATGGAGAAGAATCTCGGAAACGATTTTCAATGCTTCATCAAACTTTGAAAGGGGCGCGTGGAGACTAACACCCATCTTATGCCATCTTGAAAATGTTGAGATCCGAACTCCGAGATAATTTATTGCATCCGCAAGTTCGAGCGAACTTTTGCCGGCAGCACCCTCATCAAGCATATCCGCGGTAAAACTAGCTATGCCGCTTTTATTATCGGGATCATTAACGCTGCCCGATTTTACTACAACACTCATCTGAACAAGCGGAACTGTGTGCTTTTCCATTAACACGACTTTCAATCCGTTCGAAAGTTCGAACGACTGAATTGAAGGAAGACTCAACTTCTTCGTCTCGCCGAGAGGTGGAACTTTGCTTCGATCAGCTTTCTGCGCAAATAAATTTACTGTGACAAACATTATTGCAATCATTACTCCGGCACTTAAGAACTTAGTCACTATCTTTTTCATTTCACCCCTCCTTCATTCTTCTGAACGGCAAGTTCTGTTTTCCCTTTCGGCACAACACTCAGCACAACTCTTCCGTTTTGGGGCAGATATGTCTGTGCCATAGCGCTGACATCTTTCGTACTAACTCCTTTATAACGATTTAAATCTTCGTTGAAGTAATCCGGATTACCCGTGTAGAAGAAATAATGATTGAGAAGATCGGTTTTACCTCCAAATCCACCGATACTTTCAAGACGATCGAGAAATTCCGCTTCTGTTTGGTTAACTACTTTTTGAAGTTCTCTTTCCGTTGGCGGTTCCATCTTAATTTTCTCTACCTCTTCGTGGATAACATTTTTTAGTTCATCGAGAGTGTGACCGGCTTTTGCGGTTGTAATTATGTAAAACTCGCTCGAAAGTTTTGACGAACCCTGGAACACCATCACATCTTGTGCAATCTGAAGTTCATAAACAAGTCGTTTATATAGACGCGAATCTTTCCCGGCACCAAATATTTTCGCAAGCAGATCCATCTCGGTATCCCCGGCATTAAATGCCGCCGGCGTAATCCATACCATATAGAGGCGCGGAAGCTGTACATTATCTTCATGCATTAGAATTTTTTCTTTTGTCAGTTTTGCAGCCGGGGGATCAATCGGCGGAACGGGTTTTCCGCGCGGAATTTCTCCGTACCATTTTTCTACAAGCTTAATTGTTTCGGGAATGTTGATATCGCCGGCAATTGCAACCGATGCATTGTTAGGTGCGTAATAAAGTTTAAAGAACTCTATCACGTCTTCAAAACTTGCCGCATTAAGATCGTCCATCGAACCGATCGTTTGCCAATTGTAAGGATGCCCTTCCGGGTAAACATTTTTAGAAAGTATCTCCCATGAAAGCCCGTATGGCTGGTTCTCGTAACTCTGCCTTCTTTCATTCTTTACAACGGAGCGCTGTCCATCTAGTTTTTCTTGTGTCATTGCATCGGGCAGATACCACATTCTATCGGAATCGATGAAGAAGACTAACTCCAATGCATTGCTCGGAGCGTTCTCCCAATAATTTGTTCTATCAGTGTTGGTAGAGCCGTTATTATTTCCGCCGACTGCTTCGAGCCATTCATCAAATTTACCTTCGGGAACATTCTCCGATCCTTCGAACATCAGATGCTCAAAGAGATGCGCAAACCCGGTGCGACCCGGTTTCTCGTTGCCCGATCCTACATGGTACCACATGTTTACACTTACCATCGGGGTTGTATGATCTTCATGAAGAAGAACATTCAATCCGTTTGGAAGCACAACACGTGTGTACGGTACGCTAATCTGCTTTTCTTGTGCGCTTAATATTGAGCAGATCAAAAAGAACAGAACAAAATTTCGCTTCATGCTTTCTCCTTTTTTTTCACTCTTCCATCCATTTCGTTCAGAATTTGATACAAAAAATTAACCAATTCCAATTTAGGGTGGAATGTAAATTTTAATGCAGTTATTAGACGTACGAAAAGACAATGTATAATGAATAATCTATTCTATATTCCAAATAGATATTGCACTTTCAAAAAGTATTGTTGCTGAATATTCCTGATACCGATTTCATCGTTGTAATCAAGATAATCTGCTGTAGCACCAAAATAAAATGTAGTGAAAGCATTCAGCTTATAACTGAAAAGCGGGTAAACGTTGAATGACCGGTCAAATGAATTGTATTGTGTTATCAAACGGACAAACATTTCCGATGTAAACTGGTAAATGCTGATGAGCCGGTAAATGTTTCCATCGTAGAAAAGTTCTTTTGTATCGTTATCGGATAAACGTGCGCGTGAATAATCAAAAGAAATGTTCACCTTAGGCGAAGGCTTGAGTGTAAAGCCGGTATAAAAATTATGCCCGTAACCCATCTTTGGATTAGATGTTCTGTAAATAAATTTACCTACACTTCCGTTTACATAAAAAGATAACTCGCTTATCGGTCGCGTACTCGCATAAAATTGAATTCTGTTTATATTCTTAAAATATATTCCGTTGAAAATTTCGTTATTAACAACCAAATAGGATAAGTTAAATTCAGTTTGTCCTTTCATCAGGAAATAGATACTGGGAACCATATAAAAGTCTTTCCTAATCCCGTCAAAATTAAATTTGGCTCCTCCGTATACTTCAGCTTCCCATCTATCGATGAATGAACTATCGGGATAAAAACTAAATTCATTATCTATATTAATCTCGTTATAACCAACCTGGCTGAAAAGACCGTTGTAAGTTTGAAAAGTCGGCGAGATTGTATTTATCTCGATATCAAAATCATAAAACTTGTCTGTATGAGAAAGATAAAGATGTAACCCGTTGCCGATGTAATCCTCGCCATCAAATGCAGCTGTGTGGCCGGTATTTGCAAACTCCCTCGTGTTACCAAATAGGTTTAAATCATTCAATTCATTTGTCTGGGTTAAAAAACCTTCTCCACTGAAATACCAGTTCTCCAGGAATTTATAATTCCAATCAAAACCGACTAAGTAGTTGTGCGCATCTTCAAAATTTCTACCGAGCAGTAATGCCCCGATATAAATCTCGTCGCCGAAATCATAACGGAGCCGCCCGATATTTGCAAGTGAATTCAAATTTGTTGAAACGGTATTACTTCTCTCTTCCCCCGGTACTACTATAATTGTATTTCTGTCGTATGCTGATAAATATAGAAATGAAAGGTTGCCGGCTTTACCGGTTATTCTTCCGGCTGCAAGCGGATTGTTTATCGATCTTGAATAATACATCGGTGTTTCAAGCAGATCGTTGCCAGTTAAAAAGAACGGGCGTCTCTCATCATAATAAAGTGCAAATGTTGTGTTAACATTTATCTGGTCCGCATCGGATTCTATCTGGCTGAAATCGGGATTGATAACAGCTTCTAATGAAAAGTTTGGACCGGGAGAATATTTAATTCCACCGCCTACTCTTCCAACGAGTGGATCATAATTAAACTTTGAGTTTGGATCATCAAAATTTTCCCTTGCACCGGCAAGTTCGCCAATTACATAAGGAAGTAATTCTAATGCACCTCCCCCTTTTATATTTTTAATTCCGGTCATCAATCCGGCTTGTGGAAATATGGAAGGAATGTTCCTATCTATACGCATCCATGAATTCATTATTCTGCTTTCGCGTGGAAGATTCCTGATAAGATGTAAAGGCCAGATCTGTTCTTCTTTATCTGGGAAGGATAAGCTCTTAAATGGAATTTTAAATTCTGCCGTCCAGCCTTCCTCATTTATTGATGCCGCCGAGTACCAGATCAGATCAACGGACATATCCTCGTCGTTCAACGTTGCAATTCCATCACCCTGGATTCCGAAAGGATTTACAAATAACTCATATGCTTTTTGGTAATCGCCATATGTATCTATTAAAATGGCAGCGTAATCATCTTGCCAAATCTTATCTCTATCGGAAATATTCGCTCGTATTTGTTTAGGATTAGTATCGTAACATTTAAATCCGAAATAAATATTGTGATCATCGTAAAGTATGTAAGCAAAAGTTTTTTGTTGAGCCGGGGTATTATCTGATGGTTTGAACTCAAAATTCAGTTCAATTGGTTTAGCTTTTTGCCATGCCGGGTTATCCAATTTTCCGGTCAGTTCAAAGGGGTTATCAATTTTAACTGCTTCCGCGGTCGGCTTTCTATTTTCTTGCTGTGCTGATAAAATTTGATTGAGGATTGTTGTTGATAAAAATAGGGAAAGTATTATAACTGGGTAAAAATTTTTCATGCGCACCCCGGTTGAAATATTTAACTTATAGTATTGACCAAAATACCGGCAACGAGGTTACAAATTATTAAATAAACTCAAGGCAAAAAATTAAAAATTACTTGATAGTTTAGACGCAGCCGGAAGGGATTTGGCTCGTAGATATATATTATTATATACTAAGTGGTAGTGTTATAGTAATTGTTGTTCCTTGCCCTACTTTACTTTCTACCCCGATTGTTCCATTATGAGCTTCGATAAATTCTTTTGTGAGTATCATTCCTAATCCCGACCCGGTTTCACCGGCTGTTCCTTTTATAACTGTTTTTTTATCCAACGCAAACATGTTTTCCAAAGTCTCTTTATCCATTCCCACACCGTTATCTTTAATAATTATATTTGTTTTATGGCCGGTTGTCGTTGCAGAAATATTTATTTCTCCGCCTACGTGGGAGAACTTAACGGAATTGAAGATGGTGTTTCTTAAAATTGTATTCAGCATCTGTTCATCGGCGTTAACTAAAAGTTCATCGGGGCAGTTAATTATTAACGAGATATTTTTATTTGTAAGGTTCGTTTGGATTAGATCTACAATTTTCTGAATTGTTGTTTTAAGGTTCAGTTGTTTCGGCTCAAATTTAATTTCCTGACGCTGGTTTTTAGCCCACATTAATAAATTTTCGAGCAGATCGAAATCTCTTTTGATCGAATCACCGATCGTTCTGATTGTTTCTTTTCTATCGTCGTCACTCAACTCATCGTATTGGTCTCTCAGCAATCCTACAGCCGTGAATATTGCATGGAAAGGTTCGCGAAGATCATGCGCTATAATCCTGAAAAACTTGTCTTTAACAATATTAATCTGGTTCAGTTTTTCCGATATCCGTTGTTTCTCAAAGTAACGGAACGTAACTATAACTGCAATTATCACGAAAAGAAGAATAATGATTACCAGGTAGTTGCGTTGCTTAATCTGGTTTTCAAGATCATTCTGCAAAACCCCTTTCTCTCGCTCGGCTTTTTCTATTTTAACAAGCGATTCAAGTTCGCCGAGCTTTAAAATTTCTTCCTTGGTAATAATAGAATCTTTCAGGTTGTGATATTTTTCAAAATAAAATAATGCGCTATCTGTATTACCCATTTGTTTGTAAAGTTTGTAAAAAGTATTGTATGTACTGGCAGTAAGAACCGGCTCGTTAATTTCATTTGACCGCTTCAAGGCAGCATAAAGATATTTTTCACTTGCTTTACTATTATTCAATGCAAGATAGATCAATGCGATATCATTTAAATTGTTTACCTCGCCTTCGGGGTTGATTATTTTTTGACTTAGCTCAAGTGCCTTGAAAGAGTATTTTAATGCTGCAAGCATATTTCCTTTGCTGGATTCTATGTCGCTCAATCCACTCCAGACTTCTGCAAATCCTTTTAAATAATTTATTTCTTTGTAAAGATTTTCTAATTCTAAGTAGGAGTGTTCCGCCCTTGAGTAATCCCCTTTACGTTGCGAAAGTTTGGCAATTTCTAGAAGTACTCTAGCAAGCAATTCTTCGTTATTTACTTTTACAGCTATAGTATTCGTTCTTTCAAAATAAACGAGCGCGTTGTTAAAATCGTCTTGGGCGGCATACATCCTTCCTATATTGATATAGCAATATGCAGCACCTTGCTCGTCTTTTATAGATTCGAAAATTTTAATTGCTTTTTGTATATGCTCTGTTGCCACCTCAATGTTGTTTCTAATCCGGTATATTCCTCCAATATTATTGTGAGAATATGCGGTTTGAGCCGGGTCTTTCGATTCTTTTGCAGCCTTTAATGCCGAGTAATGATATTCCAATGCAATCTCAAGAGCGCCAATGTTAGTATATGTTACACCAAGGTAATTGTTGGCTTTTGCTTCAAGTATTTCATCCCCGGCAGCTTTTGTTATTGTTAGCGCTGCTTTCCCGAGTTGAATTGCTGTAAGTGGGTCATTGCTTCTTCTGTTCCATGTTTCTTCAAGCAGAATTCTTGTTTTTATTGAATCATCTAAGGTTGAAATTTTAGATAATATGGAATCAGCGCTTGCTTGCGGATAAATGTACGATATTGATGCTGTAAAGAATAGAAATATCTTAAATCGCATTATTGCTCAAGAAATACTTTCCAAAGCTACAAAGAGTTATATGACTTGACAAGAAGAGAATAAAAATTACAAATGTATCTCGTTGAGTGATATAGCTCGTTTGCCATTCACTAATGGAATGCCAGATAAGTGAACCAGCCAGCTAGAAGTGAATTTGATTTTACCGCCGGAATTTTCTTTTAAATTTTGGAGAAATTTATTGGTATTAAATGTAAGTACTTGCATTTAAAGTGCTTAATTATTATATATGTAACCAAATGGTTACATATTAATTGAGATTATATGAGACGGGATGTTTTTCAAGCGATAGCAGATCCAAACAGAAGGGCAATTATTAGTCTGCTTGCAAATAAACAGTTAACACTTAACTGCATTGCTGAAAATTTTGATATCAGCAGACCGGCTGTTTCAAAGCATATTAAAATTCTTTCCGAATGCGGACTTGTTACGGTGAAACAAAAAGGACGCGAACGATATTGCGAAGTACAATTAGAAAAATTAAATGCAGTTTCAAATTGGGTTGAGCAGTACAGAAAATTCTGGGAAGAAAAACTCGATGCACTCGAAAATTATCTGAATGAACTTAAAGCAAAAGAGGAGAAAGATGGCTGACAACATAAATAATCCGGTAAAAGAAACGGAACAAAAGGAACTTATCATAACAAGAACTTTTAATGCACCGCGCCAACTTGTTTGGAAGGCGTGGACAGAAGCCGAACATTTAGCAAGATGGTGGGGACCAAAAAGTTTTCCGGTTACCGTAAATAAATTGGACCTTCGTCCCGGCGGCGTTTTTCACTACAGCATGGCTGTTTCAGACGGCAATGTTTGGTGGGAAAAGTTTATTTACCAGGAAATTATTTCTCCTGAAAAACTTGTTTATATTTTTTCCTTTTCAGATGAACGATGCGGCGTAACACGTCATCCGCTCGGTTCAACATGGCCTCTCGAAATATTTAACATCCTTACACTTACAGAGGAGAACGGTAAAACTTTACTCACTCTTCGCGGATACCCGATAAATGCAACCGAAGAAGAACGCAAAACATTCGAATCCGATTTTGCATCCATTCAACAAGGCTTCAAAGGTACATTCGAGCAACTCGACGAATATCTTTCAACCATTAAGAAAGGGTAAATCAAATGAGCACGACACAAATAGATATCGACAAAAAAGAAAATGTTCTTACGATAACGCGCACTTTCGATGCACCGCGCGAACTTGTCTGGAAAGCGTGGACAGATCCCAAACACTTTGTACAATGGTGGGGACCAAAGAATTTTACAACACCTACTTGTAAAATAGATTTACGGGTTGGCGGTAAACTTTTTTATTGCATGCGTTCGCCCGAAGGACAAGATCTTTGGGGAACCGGTGTTTACCGCGAAATAAATCCACCAGAGAAAATTGTTTTTTCCGATAGTTTTTCCGATGCTGAAGGCAATATAGTTTCGGCTCAATACTACGGCATGAGTTCGGATATTCCTCTTGAGATGATGGTAACGATAACATTTGAAGATATCGGCGGCAAAACAAAAATGACGCTGAAACATGAAGGTTTCACGAAAATTGAAATTGATATGGCTGGTACTGGCTGGAGCGAATCGTTCGATAAACTCGAAGAGTTTTTAAAATGATCAAAGGGAAAAATTATGATCGCAAATTATTTTAATAGATGGAGAGCCTTAGCGCCATATTTCCAGGCAGTTCTTCGAATTGTTTCTGCAATAATATTTATTACTGCCGGAACAATGAAGCTCTTTGCTTTTCCGATTGGAATGCCGCCGGATGGAAGCACCGCAGAATTTATAACACAAGTCTGGATCGGCGGATTTCTTGAAGTGTTCGGCGGTGCTTTGATGGTGATTGGATATTACACGCGGCCCGCTGCATTTATTTTATCCGGTGAGATGGCAGTAGCATATTTCCAATTCCATGCACAACAAGGTTTCTGGCCCACAATGAACGGCGGAATCCCGGCAATTTTATACTGTTTTATTTTTCTCTATTTCTCCGCCGCCGGTGCCGGACCGTGGAGTATCGATTCTCTTATAGAAAAACGAAGACAAATTTGATCGATACAATTTTCCAAGATTTAACGAGTTGTATCAAAGATCGGAAACTGTTGTAACAGTTTATAAATTGAAACTTGTTTTTATTAACCAGTGGGTTAATGAATAAAAAATGAAAATAGAACCGTTTCACTTGTCCGACGTTATTTTGGCAGAACGGTTTATAAATTAATTCACACAACTGTAAAATTTATCAATGAAACAGAAAGATTAATTTGATGAAAGAAGTAATTAATAAATCGGAAGCTGTCAGCGACCGCGAACTTTCAATAACGCGAATACTAAATGCACCCAGAGAACTTGTGTGGAAAGTTTGGACTGAACCGGAACATATAAAACAGTGGTGGGGACCAAACGGATTTACAAGTACAATTCATAAAATGGATGTAAAGCCCGGCGGAGAATGGCTTCTTATTATGCATGGACCTGATGGGGTTGATTACCCAAATAAAATAACCTACATCGAAGTTAAAAAGCCGGAACGCTTAATTTATTACCACGGAGATAAAGATAAACCGGAATTCTTTCGTGTGACCGTAACATTTGAGGATCGGAACGGGAAAACGAAACTTCACATGCGTGGTCTTTTCAACACCAAAGAAGAACGCGATGAAGTAGTGAAAAAATACAAAGCAGATGAGGGCATGGAACAAAATATCGACCGGCTCGAAGAATATCTTACAAAGGTATGAATAAAAATTTGACAAATAAAAAATATCGAAGGATAAGAAATGAAGAACGAGCCGTTTGTTATCGAACGAACTTTCAACACATCAATTGAAAAAGTTTGGAAAGCCATTACAGATAAAAACGAAATGAAGAAATGGTATTTTGATCTCGCTGAGTTCAAACCCGAAGTCGGTTTTGAATTTCAATTTTACGGAGGTACCGAAGAGAAACAATGGCTGCATCTTTGCAAGATTACCGAAGTAATCGAGAAACAAAAACTGACCTACAGCTGGAAGTACGACGGCTACTCAGGTATTTCGTTCGTAACTTTTGAATTATTTACGGAAGAAAACAAAACGAGATTAAAATTAACTCATGCCGGACTGGAAAGCTTCCCGATTGATACTGTTCCCGAACTGAAGAAAGAAAACTTTGCACAAGGCTGGACAGACTTGATCGGCAGATCATTGAAAGAATATTTAGAGTCTACTGGTAAGTAAGTTATAATTTTCTGTGGGTCGAGCAGAGCGCTCGACCCACATTTGACGAACTTCTTGTAAACGGGAAAGGAATGCCAAATAAAAGTCGATTTATTTAACTGTTTGCTCAGATTCAGAAATAATAACTCGATTTTTTTAGAATTGGAACTACATTCAATCCCCGTTTGTTTGAAAAGTAAATGATGTATCGATACATTTCGATGTATTATGAGGGACACAGAAGATCACATAATAAAAATTTCCAAAGCACTTTCGGATAAGACACGGATACTAATACTTAAAGAAGTCGCAAAGAAAGGTGGTATTGGTCTAACTTGTTCTGGTGCAGAAGAAATTGCCGAACTTTCACAGCCGACTGTTTCGCATCATATAAAAATTCTTGTAGAAGCGGATTTGTTAAATGCTGAGAAGAGCGGCAGATGTATATTACTTTCGGTTAATAAAAAAACTTTAAATGAATTTGGCTCATTAATTTCAGAATCTTTCGAGAATTTGTAAAAACATTTTTCTTTTATATATCAATACGTTTCAATGATAAGCGTTTTTAACGAAAAATAATCCGCGCTGCATTTTTACAATTCTTAAATGAGACATAACTTTTTTTGCCGGATCATTTCTCCCGGGATACAAAAACTAAAACAGAAGTACACTGCTCCATTACGTACTTAGATATATGAAAGGAATATATTCATGCTATTTAAAATAAAATACACATCAACCATAAAACAAAGTTTTGAACGACCGGTAGTCAAGTGCTATTGATCGGTTTTCTCGTTCAATAAAATTCATTCCAATCGGAATCTGAACTATTATTCATTCTAATTTTATCGCGGTTAATCCCGGCAAAAGGAAGGTATTGTCATGCAGAAAAATATTTATAGAATAATTTTACTTACTTCGCTTCTGTTTTTGGATTTATCGTTTGCGGTTAAAGCGCAGACATCTGTAAATCCCGATAGTTCACTTCAATCAATTCTTAACGGACTTGAAGGAAGCGAACTTACTTTAATGCAAGCACAACAGTATGCCTTAATGAATTCAACATCGATCCGCAGAGCAGAAGCCGGGTATCTCGCCTCTGCCGGTTCTCTTCGAAGAGAACGCGGCTTCTTTGATCCCGAATTGTTTTTCAGAATTAATTACGAAGATCTGAAAGAACCGACCGCATCATTCTTTGCCGGTGCAGACGTTCTGATTACAAAATCGACTACATCTCAAACCGGTTTGAAAATGAATCTTCCGACCGGAACTCAATTAGAATTATCACTGAACACAGTCAGCTTAAAAACCAATTCGCAGTTTGCATTTTTAAATCCGGAGTATGATGCATTCGGGAGTCTAAGTTTCCGTCAGCCGCTGCTCGGCGGATTTACTGCATCGGGAAGAAAAGCATTAACAAGTGCCGAACTTGAATACGAAGCCGCGCATAAACGATACGAGCAAGAAGTTGTTGCAATAAACTCCGAAGTAGAAAAAACATATTGGAATTTGTACACGTCGGTACGTGATTACGCAGTTCAAAAACTTACACGCGACCGTGCGGCGGCATTTTTGAAAGAGACGGAACTCCGCCGGCAAGCCGGTTTGGTTGGTCCAAATCAAACAGCGAGTGCAAAAACTTTTTTGGCTCAGCAAGAATTACTATTGATTGACCGCGAAGAACAACTCGATACTCGATCCGATCAACTTGCAGTGCTAATAGGCGTTCGTCCAGAAAAAGGATCGGCTCGTTTCAAAGTAATTGATAATCCTCCGAATAATTTTTCGGTTGTACCGGTTGAAGAAATAATTGAGAACGCATTCGACAACAATCTCGAATTGCAAGCTGCACAAAAAGATATTGATGCAATCAACACGTTTGCAGATGCCGCATCGTGGGAAGCACTGCCGCGTGTTGATCTTACCGGCTCGCTTGTCAGCACCGGTATCGGCGGTGATTCGCAAGATATTATTTTCGGCGGCGATACTCTTCGTACAACATCGGGCGGCAGTTTCGGTGATGTGTTGAATCAAATATTTAAAAGAAAATTTCCGGGATGGAATATCGGCGTGGAAATCAGTCTGCCGATTGGTTTGCGAAAAGGACTCGGTGAAAAAGACAGATTGGAGGCAACAGCACTCAATGTTCAACAAAGATATGTTGAACTCTCACGAATTTTAGAACAGCAGATACGCGCAGCACACCGCGAATTATTCCACGGCAGCAATCGTCTTAAAGCCGCACAAGAAGGTGTAGAAGCGGCTCAAGAGCAAGTGCGCATCGGTACGATTGAATTTCAAAACGGACGCATTACTGCTTTCGAACTTGTTCGTCTCAACGAAGATTTTGCCATTGCACAGCGCAGTTATTCGCAAGCACTCGTTCAAACGGTTAATGCAATTGCCACGTTGAAACAATTAACTTCAGGTAAATATCCTGTTACAATAAATTAAGAAGGAGTCGGTTATGCTTAATAATAAATTTTCATTACGCCGGGTTATTCTCTTTATTCTTTTGCTGCCGGCAATTTTATTTACAGTCGGCTGTTCCGAACAAAAAGCCAACGGCGGATTTTCTATGCCGCCGATGCCCGTAGAAGTTGCACAAGTTATTGAACAAAACGTCGCAGATAAATTTGAAGCGGTCGGAACTATTGAAGCAAGCAAAGCAATAACGGTAGTATCGGAAATTGATGCAGCAATTGTAAGTCTTCCGTTCGAAGAAGGGAATCACATAAAACTTGGTGATCTAATTGCACAGCTCGATGACTCACAACTTTCTGCAGAAGTTATCCGTGCAGAAGCAATTTACACACAAAGTCAGTCAACTTACA
>DYJK01000037.1:0-2444 GCA_020723165.1 Melioribacter roseus
TCAAAGAACAACTTATGGCTATTTCAGCAACACTTCTTGACCTTTAAACCCATTTTGATGAGGGTAGTTTTTTAAATACTATTGAATATTCTTTTAATACTATTAAAATTGATTTCAAACCAATCATCGAAGAAGATTTCTACCGAGATGTTAGAGTTAAAGATTTCGATATGGTATTTACAAGAAGAGAACTTAAACTTCCGATGATTGACAAAAAACGAATTATGGTTTGGGGTTACTTGAAAGCAAATAACTGCAAGGGATTTAATTTAATTTTACTGCATAATTCTCAATCCATTTATGGCGATTGGTTGCTTTTATTTAATCGTCATCGTGTAATTGCAGTTCAAAGAGATAATCGTCCAGAACCATTCCCATTTGAAATGAATGAGATTGAAAAAGAAATAAATTACTTAAATGCGATGCACATATATGTTACTGATAGAATAACTTTAGATTATGATAAAATAAAAGAATTCTTAATAGAATATTTTTAACGCGTTATAAAGCCAATCAAGCGGACGCCGTTTTCGCATTTGGCATTTGTGTAATTATAAAGTTGTGCCAGTCAACAGCTGGTAAATTATAAAAGTTAGTTGTTTTTGAAGTAGTTTTTTTCTAAGAAACATTTTTTTATAAATAAAAGTAGTTGCAGATAATTAGATTCTTTTTTTCTGGGCTGTCGATTAGAAACTACACTGTTATTACAGTATAAATCAAAATTCATCCACAATTTAAATATGAAAGAATAGCACGCCATGACTAAAAGAAATACAAAGGTGTTATCACCTAAACAGCATAAAGAACTACTCAGTGTATTGAAAGCCCGTTTTGAGAATAACATGAATCGCCATAAAGGTATTGAATGGGCTAAAGTAGAAGCAAAGCTGGAAGCTTCTCCCGAAAAACTCTGGTCACTCAACGAAATGGAAAGAACCGGCGGTGAACCGGATGTTGTTAGTTATGATAATCCGAATAGATCACTTCGTGAAAAAACGGGCGAATATACTTTTTATGATTGTTCGGCGGAAAGTCCAATTGGCCGCAGAAGTCTCTGTTACGACCGTGAGGCGCTGGAATCAAGAAAAGAACATAAACCAAAAAATTGTGCTCTTGATATGGCTGCTGCCATGGGCATTGAGCTTTTAACAGAAGAACAGTACCGGGAATTGCAGAAGCTCGGCGGGTTCGATACGAAAACATCGAGCTGGGTGAAAACACCTCCTGATATTAGAAAACTGGGCGGTGCACTTTTTTGCGATCGCCGGTACGACACTGTCTTCGTTTATCACAACGGTGCGGAATCTTACTATGCAGCCAGGGGATTCCGCGGCTTGCTTAGAATTTAAATTTTACCGGCGGATCAAAGTATTACTCAGCATGTTGCTTTGGTTGAGTTATTTCACTAATAAAGATTTTTGGGGCATGAATTATAGAGACTTAATAGGGAGTGCGTTGCATTACTTAAATTTTGTTTTTCCTTTGCGATCTTTGCGATTTCCTTTGCGCACTTTGCGTGATAATCTTTAAAAGCTTTTCACGCAATGACGCAAGGTATCCGCAAAGCCCGCAGAGTTTACCCGCTGTTTTATGCGGAAAGTCGCGTCGCGCAGAGAGTTTTGCATTAAACTTTCTATCCCGTCTCTACGAAAATATTTTTGGATTAAAGTTACAATCATGAAAAGATTGCTGAGAAATTTTTATATTAGCACCCCAGTTTTTGCCAAGCCCTGATCGGCAAATTAATGCCCAACCCCGTCAGGTCCGGAAGGAAGCAGCGGTCGGTATCTAATTTGGGTGGTCAGCAAGCTTGGCATTTATATTATCGATGTAACTCAGTGTGGGTTTAACGATGCACTCCCCGGTTAAATTTATTTTTAAAAGATGAATTGAATGTATTATCTTTGTATTAAACAGAGTTGATAAGGGAGTAATATGAAAAAATCAAAAGCAATTATGGCGTCGATAGAGATTGAAAAAAATGATGACGGATTCATAGCAAGAATTCCAGGTATTCAAGGTGCCTTTGCAGAGGGTGATACGATAGAAGAAGCAGCCTTTAATTGTATTGATGTTGTCAAAATGATCTTTGAATTTCGAAAAGAAAGAAATGAATCACTCGGTTTTAATGAATTTGATCTAACAAAAAAAGTACGCATGACTTTCCCCTTTCCAATTGGAGTGGCGTAATGCCAAGATTGACCGAACTCTCTTATCAGGATATTACAAAACGGTTGAAGAAATGCGGATTTAGATTTTACCGCCAGGGGAAGGGTTCTCATGAATTATGGGTTCGAGATGAAGATGGGAAAGCAATACCCGTTCCCCATTACAAAGGTAAAAATATTCGTAAGGGTACTGTTAAAGCTATTATTAAAGAGATCGGAGTTTCTGTTGATATGTTTATGAACTTATAAACGCGTTAAACAACTGACGAATCAGCG
>DYJK01000037.1:2544-30542 GCA_020723165.1 Melioribacter roseus
TTCGATAAATCTTCCAAAGATGCATTTTTAATTTCATCGAGACTTTTAAATTCCGTTAAAAGTTTTTGTGCAACTTTTTCACCGATACCTTTTATCTCTAGAAGTTCAGTCGTAAATGTTCTTTTGCTTCGGCGCTCACGATGGAAGGTAATTGCAAAACGGTGGGCTTCATCTCTTACATGCTGCAACAATTTCAAACTTGATGAAGTTTTAGGAATTGACTGCGGTTCTGAATCTCCGGGCAAAAATACTTCCTCTAATCTTTTTGCAAGTCCGATGATCTGAAAGTTCTTAATCCCGAGCTTGTCGAGGGATTCAATCGCACTTGATAATTGACCTTTACCGCCGTCAACCATAATTAAATCCGGCATCGATTCTTTTTCTTCCAACACTCGCGAATATCTTCTTGTTATAATTTCTTGCATACTGGCAAAATCGTCGGGCCCCTCAACAGTTTTAATGATAAATTTTCTGTACAGACTTTTTTTCTGTTTGCCATCTACAAAAACAACCATACTTGCTACTGCATCGCTCCCTTGCAAATTGGAGTTATCAAAACACTCAATTTTTCTCGGTAGGGTTTTCAATCTTAAATCCCTCTGAAGTGCCGAAAGGGCATACGGTACATTCCCTTCCTTTTTCATTTTTTGCAGTTGTATTTCTTTCAATTGCAATTGCGAGTTTTGTTTGCACATCATCAAGAGCGATTTTGCCTCGCTCTGTTTTTGTGGAATTACAAACTTGCACTTTTTCAGTGCTTTTGTGTTCAGCCATTCCAATAATGTTTCTGATTCTTCCGGTTCAGTTTCAATAATTATTTCTTTTGGCACTTCTACAAACTCGTTGTAATAAAACCTGATAATTGCAGAGTAAATCCGGCTGGCATCTTCGTTTTCTTCGGTAATAAGATTTAGCTGTCGCTTGCCAACGAGTTTCCCGTTACGTACGTTTAGAATTGTAGCAGCGGAATCTTTACCTTCGTAAGCAGCGCTGATAATATCCCTATCCTCAAATTCATTTGATATGATTTTTTGTTTCGAAGTATGTACCTGGAGCTGTTCTATCCGATCACGGAGATCCGCTGCTTTTTCAAATTCAAGATTTGCCGATGCATTATTCATTTCTACTTGTAATTCTTCAATTAGATCATCGGTTTTCCCTTTTAACACTTTGATTACCTGGTCAACCATTTTGTTATAATGGACGGCAGTTACTAATCCCTCACAAGGTCCCTCACATTTTTTAATATGGTAATCGAGGCAGACTTTGAATTTCTTTTTAGCTATCGATTCTTCTGTCAAATCAAACTTGCAGCTTCTGATCTTAAAAATTTTATTGATTAACCGGAGTGAAGTTTTCATCGTTTTAACTTCTGTGTATGGGCCGAAATATTTTGAACCGTCTTTTAAAATATTCCTTGTAGGATAAATTTGAGGGAAGAGTTCATTTGTAACTTTTATATATGGAAAAGATTTGTCGTCTTTAAGATTAATATTATAGCGAGGTTTTAATTCTTTTATGAAATTATTTTCAAGAACGAGCGCTTCGATTTCACTATCTGTGATAATTAATTCGAGATCTTCAATTTTTGAAACAAGCACATTTGTTTTTGCATTCTCAACTTTGTTTTGAAAATACGACCGGACACGATTGCGTAAATTTTTTGCTTTGCCGACATAGATAACTTTCCCCTTATCATTTTTAAATTGATAAATACCCGGTAATGCCGGCAGATTTTTTAATTTATCATCAAGTTGGGAATTCATATTAATGTTTTGTTTTAAAAGCCCCTTTCCTAAGAAAAGGGGCTGGGGATAGGCAGCTTATTTAAAAACATAATTTTTCGGTATCACAACTATACCGGTGTCGGAAACTGTGAATCTGTTTTTGTCGGCTTCTGTATCAAACCCAATCTCTGTTCCTTCGGGTACTATAACATTTTTATCAATAATTGCCCGGCGGATTCTTGTGTGTCTGCCGATATTACAATTATCGAATATGATCGAATCTGTTATGTAAGAATAACTGTTCACGCGGACGTTAAAACCAATTATTGATCTTTCAACCAATCCACCGGAGATGATAGTACCATCCGAGATTAGTGAGTTAAAAGCTCTTCCAACACGTTCGCCTTCGTGGGAAACTGTTTTAGCCGGTGGATACTGCTGCTGCTGTGTTCGTAACGGCCAGTCGTTATCATACAAATTAAAATGAGGATCGACGCTGATCAAGTCCATACTTGCCGCGTAATAACTATCAATTGTTCCAACATCAATCCAATATGGTTCATCTTTTTTGTTTTCATCTACAAACCGGTAAGCTTGAACTTTGTAATTATTTTTAATCATATAAGGAATAATATCTTTTCCAAAATCAAGATTGCTGATTTTTTCTTGTTCCATTTTAAACATTACTTCTTTTAAAGCAGCAATGTTAAAAACATAAATACCCATATTAACAAATGAGTAAGCCGGCTTATCCGGTATTGCCGGGGGACTCTTCGGCTTCTCTACAAAAGATTCAACCTTGTAAGTAGGATCAATTTGCAATACTCCAAAACGTGATGCTTGCGACTTAGGAACATCGATAGCCGAAATTGTAAGATGTGTGTTTTTTTCAATATGATGCTGTACCATCTTCAAGTAATCCATTTTGTAGATGTGATCACCGGATAGGATTAACAGCCATTCATACGGGCCATCACTTAATAAATTAAAATTCTGCTGTATCGCATTTGCAGTACCGAGGTACCAATTATTACTTGTTTTAAATTGCGGGGGAATTGAATAAATAAATTCACCAAGTTCAGGATTGAAAATACTCCATGCTTCAAATAAGTGCCGGTTCAAGGAATCGGATTTGTATTGTGTAAGTACAAATATTTTCCTGAAACCGGAGTTAAGACAATTAGATAATGCGAAATCAAGAATTCTGTATTTGCCACCAAAAGGTACTGAGGGTTTTGTTCTCTCTTTTGTAAGAGGAAATAATCTTTCACCTTGACCGCCGGCTAAAACCATAGTTAAGGTCTTTCGTAATATTGTCGAACCAGTGTAAGCCATATCGAACCCCAGAGATTTTACTTTTAAAATATCTAATTATGAATTGATTGGCAATTGATGAAATTATTAACTTTGAATGTACTTTAGACTATTCATCTTTTTATTTGATGGCAAAATCGAAAAAAATCTTACTTATAGCCGCTCTCTTGCTAATTATCATAGCATCGTTGGTAATTTATTTATTCCCAAGGGTAGAGCGGTTGCTTTCTGCACTTAAACAATCGGGGCAAGGTCTATCGCTAAATAGTGCAGTGGAACAAATAGATGATGAGTATATCGAAGAGTATAATCCTAAATCACAAAAAAAATTTGATGTACTCCATTACAACATATTGATCGAACTATTTCCCGAAGATAAATTGATCAACGGTAATGTAACATTGAAAATATTGCTCAATGATCATGAAGCAGACAAACTAGAATTGAATTTTTATGACAATTTGAAGATCGATAAACTTTTACTTGATGGGAAGGAAGTTCAGTTTGAGAGAACAGAGACAAGCTTAATTATTCCGTTTAATCAAACAGCCGGAGATACATTTTTAGTTAATGTCATTTATGAAGGTCAACCGAAGAATTTAGGATTTGGCTCGTTCAATTTTGATGAAGTTAATAAGGGCTATATGATCTATACATTAAACGAACCGGTCTTTGCATCAACATGGTATCCATGCGTTGATTTACCAGACGACAAAGCGTATGCGGATATTTATATTACCAACGATTCGAATTACACATCATTATCAAATGGTAAACTAGTCGGTGTAAAAAAAATAGGGACAAAAAAACAATTCCATTGGAGAACTTTTTATCCTATCTCTACGTACCTTATAACAGTTTATTCGGCATTGTACAAAACTTTTTCGGATAGTTATGTTACTGAGAAAAACGATACTATCAACTTGTTCTATTATGCAACCGAAGAGAAATTAGAAGATGCACGTCGCGATTTTTCCAATCATAAGAATTACATTAAAACATTGAGTGAATTATTCGGTGAATATCCTTTCGTGAGAGAGAAATATGGTATAGCAGAGTTTGGCTGGAAAATTGGTGCGATGGAGAACCAGACAATTACCGGTATCGGTACAAAATTTATCACCGGTAGAAAATTTTTCCAGGATATGATGATACATGAATTTGCACATTCATGGTGGGGCAATGCGGTTGGTCCAAAAACCTGGAAAGATATCTGGCTTAATGAAGGATTTGCAACTTACTCCGAAGCGTTGTACTGGGAAAAGGAAGCCGGGGTTGATGCACTAAAAACAACACTTACGGCTAAAGATGGTAGATTTGTTAGGGGAACTCTATACAACCCGGTTAACCAGCTTTTTTCAAGGTTGGTTTATAATAAAGGTGCGTGGGTCTTGCATATGCTTAGGAAGGAAGTAGGTGACGAAAATTTTTTTAATATACTTAGGAACTATTATCAAACATTCAAGTACAAAAATGCGTCGACAGAAGATTTTAAAAATATCTGCGAAAGAATTTCTAAAAGAAATCTTAAGCAATTTTTCGATCAATGGATCTATAAAGGGGAAGGATATATAGAAGCGGAGTATTATTGGAGTACAACTAATACTAATGGAAATTATATTACAGAAATATCAATTAATCAGTTACAAAATGGCTACGATATTTATAAATTTCCAATTGATATTAAATTGATTTATGAGAATGATAATAAATATGAAGAGAGGGAATTTTATATCAATAATAAACATGAAAAATTAATGATAACTACTAAAGAGAAACCAGTAGATATAATTCTTGATCCTAATAACTGGCTTATTGCCGATTTTGAACTAAATGCCGATAACAAATGATTAACTCTAAAACTTATTTTTTTATATCCGATTTGCATCTTGGATTACAATCCAAGGAGATTGAAAAAGTTAAAGAAGAGAAACTGGTTCGGTTCTTAGATTTTGCAAAACACAATTGCGATGAACTCTATATAATTGGCGATTTGTTTGATTACTGGTTTGAATATAAAAGGGTAATACAGAAAAGTTTTTTTAAGACTATAACAGCATTAAGTTATTTTACGGAATCAGGAAGAAAGCTTCATTACTTTATCGGGAACCACGATTTTCTTCATAGAGATTTTTTTGAAAAAGAGATTGGCGTTAAACTTTATCATGATGCAGTATCAACTGAAATCAATAATAAGAAATTTTATATAGGGCATGGCGACGGGTTAGTTAAAAACGACACCGGTTATAAAATACTAAAGAAAATATTACGGAATAAATTTTTACAGAGGTTCTATTCGTTAATTCATCCTGATCTAGGTATTAGAATTGCAAGTTCGACAAGTAAAAAAAGTCGTGATTATACCACACATAAAAATTACGGTGTTGGAGATGGATTATTAGAAACCGCCAAACTAAAAATTGATTCGGGTTATGATTTTGTAATTTTTGGTCACTCTCACGTAAGAACAATTGAAAAGTATAATAGCGGAACTTACATTAACTTAGGAACATGGCTTGATAAACCTTGCTACGGAAAATTCACAGACCATTTCGAGATAATAGACTGGGAATAAAATGGATAAAAATTTTTCTGCACCGCTTAAAAAGAAATTACCCAAAAAAAAATCTGTACGTTACATATTTCTCTTTTTTAGTATCGTTATTGCTGCCGCATTTATACTCTTTATGCAATATGTTTTTGAAGGATTGCCATCTTTAGATCAATTAGAAAATCCGCGTCCGCAGTTAGCAAGTAATGTTTATAGTGCAGATGGAGAACTTATCGGCCAGTTTTTCAAAGAGAATAGGGTAGCGGTTAGGATAGACAGCATTCCAAAACATGTTATCAACGCATTGATTGCAACTGAGGACAAAAAATTCTACAATCATTGGGGTGTTGATGTTGAAAGATTTATTAAAGCGATGTTGAAAAATATCTTTTTGATGCGGCGCGAAGGGGCAAGTACTATCACCCAGCAGCTTGCAAAAAATCTTTATGAATTGAAAATCCGCGATGAATCGATCTTCGATACTATTGTTAGAAAAATCCGGGAGTGGATAACCGCTGTTCAAATTGAAAAAACTTATACCAAAGAAGAAATATTGGAGATGTATTTTAATATATCCTGGTTCGGTCATGGTGCGTTTGGTATCCAGATGGCTTCCAGAGTTTACTTCGATAAAGATGTTAAGGACATAACAGTTTCAGAAGCGGCTGTCTTAATTGCCTTGTTGAAATCCTGGGTATATTATGATCCGTATGATAGATATGATAATTCATTTACACGGCGTAATGTTGTTTTAAAAAACATGGTTGATGATGAATACCTGGGTGACGAAGAATACGATAGACTTAAAATTCAGCCGATCAAGCTTTCTTACAAAAGAGTTGAAGAAGGAATCAAGGGGACAATCGCACCACATTTTCTAGAATATGTTCGTAAGCAAATGGAAAAAATGTCTTCTAAATATGGGTTCGATTTATACCAGGATGGTCTGAATATTTATACTACTATTGATAGCAGAATGCAGAAGATTGCCAACAACTCCGTTAAACTTCATCTTGATGATTTCCAAAAACAATTCGATCGTAATTTTAAATGGAATGCCTATCAATCAGTTCTTAATGATAACATTGATAGGGCAATTAAAAATCGTATAGAATATAAGGGTGCTGCAAGCCAGGAAGAAAAAAGGGAAATTTATTCACGACTTAGTAAAGATCCGTTTTTTATTGATTCGGTGAAAAGTATATCTAAAAGAATTGAAGTAGGATTTGTGGTGCTTGATTCTAAGACCGGTGAAATTAAAGCCATGGTTGGCGGTAGGGATCAAAAGTTTTTGTACGGTTTAAATCATACAACGCAAATCAAGCGGCAGCCCGGCTCAGCATTCAAGCCAATCGTGTATGCTGTAGCAATTGATAACGGACTCTACCCGGCATATCCAATTATGAATCAACCGTTTGATTACAATGGATGGAATCCTAAAAATTTTGATCTTGCGACCGGCGGATTTATGACGTTACGACACGCACTAATGCATTCGGTAAATATTATTGCCGGGCGATTAATTATTGAAGATTATGCACCATTATGGAAGATAGGAAGATTTGCAGAAAAGATGGGGATAAAAAGTAAATTGGAATTGTATCCTTCAATTTCACTTGGAACATCTTTAGTTACTCCGCTTGAAATGACATCTTCTTTTGCTACGCTTGCTAACAGAGGTATTTACAATGAACCGATCTCAATAACTAGGATAGAAGATAAAGACGGGATATTGATTGATAAATTTACAACATACGCAAGCGAAGCAATTCCGGAAGAGACAGCTTATATTGTAACGGATATGATGCGTTCAGCTATTGATAACGGGACCGGTGCTTCGGCGAGATATCGATTTAATTTTCAGAGACCGGCTGCCGGTAAAACCGGGACAACACAAGAGTACGCAGACGCATGGTTTATCGGGTTTACCCCGCAATTAACCGGCGGTGTTTGGGTCGGTTTTGATGATCACCGGATTTCTTTTAACGGGGATTATGGGCAAGGTGCCCGGGCGGCATTACCAATTTGGGCAATTTTTATGCACGATGTGTATGATCAGCTGCAATTGCCGGTTGAAGATTTTGCAACACCGGCAAGCGGTAATGTGGTGCCGGTAAGATATTGCAGAGAATCTATTTTTGAATTGGGTGACCCAAGATTGTATTCTTCAGATTGCAGAACGGGTGTGCTTGAAGATATTTCAAATATCAGGGATATACCTTCATCCTACGATGCATTTCGTGATACATCGATAAAAGTATTTGATCGATATTCAATTAAGGATACATCGCATGAAGCGCGTGAGATAAGATGATTCTTTTTTTTCGTTCACAGCTTCTTTATTTTTGCATCGTCAAATAGTTAATGATATTTCTAAGAATTTATTTCGCTCCGATGGAGCTAAAAAGCTGTTGTATTTTTATTGTTACAAATATTTTGTCCCTTTGGGACTTTAGTGAATGAAATGATATATCATCAAAATGTTTTTTTATTTAGTCTATTTTGATCTTTAGTAAGTTTTTTTGCATGAATTGAATTCCAAAAACTTTGAATGTAAATCGATAGACTTAATAACTCCGTAGGAGTGAAATATTAATTAAAGCCCGGATGGCGGAATTGGTAGACGCGTTAGTTTCAGGAGCTAATTGGCGCAAGCCAGTGGGGGTTCGAGTCCCCCTTCGGGCACTCAATAAGTAAATTATAACTTTGTATCAAAAACCTTGTGTACTAACAACCAAATTTCAATTCTCGGAATCTTTTGACCTCGATAAAATTTATTCAGAGGCAATTGAATTCACTAAATCACATTACGAAAACTTCCCGGTTGTTTCTTTTTTCATTTCTAAATCCTTAAGAAAGCATGTCGCAGTAATTTATCAATTTGCCCGTCAAGCCGATGATATTGCAGACGAGGGGATTGAGAATGCAGAAACAAGAATGGAAAATTTGGAATTGTATTATCAACAATTAACTGATTCACTGAATGAGAAATTTGCTTCACCTTTCTGGGCAACACTATATTTTACAATTAAACAATTTAATCTTACTACAAAGAATTTTTATGATCTGCTTGATGCGTTCAAACAAGATGTCGTAAAAAATCGTTACGAAACGTTTGAAGAACTGCTCTATTACTGTGAAAGATCTGCAAACCCGGTAGGAAGAATAATTCTTGAACTTCATAATATCAAAGATCATAAATCTATTGAATATTCCGATGCGATCTGCACTGCGTTACAACTTACAAATTTTTACCAGGATGTATCGTTAGATTATCAGAATATGAACCGGATTTATATTCCAGCTGATGAGATAAGAAAGTTTGGTGTAACGGAAAATATATTTCAGCTAAAAGAAAATAGTAGTAACTTTCAGCAGTTATTAAAGTACCAGGTGGAGAGAACAAAACAATTATTCAGCGCCGGTAAGAGGTTGTTGCCAAAACTGCCGTTAAAATTAAGATTCCAGATAAAGATGACAATTCTCGGTGGTGAAGAGATACTGAAGAAAATATCTTATATTAATTATAATGTTTTGAGTATAAGACCATCATTAACCAAAATAGATATATTAAAAATATTCTTTAAAACACTTTTTAATTTATAATGGAAAGTTCAAAAGAGATAGCTAAAGGCAGCAAAAGCAGTTTTTATTATGCATTTAGTCTGCTGCCTCAACAAAAAAGAGACGCAATGAATGCAGTTTATGCATTTTGCAGAAAGACGGACGATATTGTTGATGAAGGTTCCGAACCCGATGATATCAAGTACGAGAAATTAAAAAAATGGCGCATCGAATTAGAAAAAGCAATAAACGGGTTTTCCGAATATCCTTTGCTTAATAAAGTAGCTTCAATTATAAAACAATTCAATATTCCTCTCGATCCATTTTTCGAATTGATAATTGGTATGGAGATGGATCTAAAACAAAAACGGTATCTAAGTTTTGAAGACCTAACCAAATATTGTTACCGGGTCGCTTCAACCGTAGGATTAATGTGTATTGAAATTTTTGGGTATAAAAATAAATCTACAAAAGATTATGCTGTTAATCTTGGTTTAGCTATGCAGCTTACAAATATTCTGCGCGATGTAGGAACCGATTCCGATTCAGGAAGAATTTACTTACCACAAAATGATATGATTAAATTCAATTATTCGGAAGAAGAATTACTCAAGAAAACGTATAACGAAAATTTCAAAACACTTATGCAGTTTGAAGCAGAACGCGCAAAACATTTTTTTAACCAGGCAAACGCATATTTAGATCTTGAAGACAAACCTTCCTTGTTCCCGGCAAGAGCAATGCAGCATATTTATTCAAAGTTATTGCGTAAGATAGAATTTGCTAATTATAATGTATTCAACAACAGAATACATGTTGGTACTTTTGAGAAAGCAGCTATCTCGCTTGGTGTTTGGGCTAAATATAGTTTAGTGTATTGATGAAAAAATGTATTGTTATCGGCGGTGGATTTGCCGGTCTCTCTTCTGCTGTTTACCTTTCAGAACAAAACTTTCATGTTAAACTAATCGAAACATCACCTAAACTTGGCGGACGTGCGTATTCACTTACCAAGAATCAATTTAATGATGTTTATGATAACGGGCAGCATATTCTGATGGGTTGTTATACTAATACGCTGGATTTTTTAAATGTTATCGGAACAAAGCATTTACTCGAAATCCAAAATTCACTTAGCATTAACTTTGTAAAAAGAGGGGGAGAGATATTTAAGTTAACTGCGCCCGATAGATTCTATCCTTTAAATTTACTTTGGGCAATATTGAATTATAAAGCCATTCCATTAAAAGCCAGATTAAAAATTATTGATTTCTTTCTCGATCTAATCTGCTGCTTTCCGGATGATATCCAAAACTATACTGTATCTGAATGGCTGAAAATTAAAAAACAAGATGATCATACTATTAAATCATTCTGGGAAATTTTAATTGTTGGTGCGTTAAATACTTCACCGGAAAAAGCTTCTGCAGCAATCTTTGCAGATATATTGCAAGAGATTTTTCTTAATGGGTCAGACAATGCAAGTATTATTTTACCTAAAGTTGGTCTTAGTGAATTATTTGCAAATCCATCCAAACAATACATAGAAAGTAAAGGCGGACAAATTAATTGTTCGGAAAAATTAGTTCGATTTGAGTTCGGGAATGATCGTGTTGTAAAAGTAATTACGAATAAATCGGTATATGAAGATTTTGATTATGTTGTTTCAGCTATCCCATCGAATTCACTTAGAAAAATAATAGATGATCAATCGATAGAACCAACTATACCAAGTTTTAATTATTCTACGATTTTGAATATTTATCTATGGTTAAATGAAAATCCGTTCACCGAAAAATTTTATGGTTTAATCGATTCAAAAATACATTGGGTATTTAATCACGGACAGCATATCTCGATAACAATTAGCAATGCAGAAAGTTATAAGTACGAGGACAATACCAAAATACTAAAGGAGATATATTCGGATTTAGAAATATTTTTTCCTATATTCAAATCAAGTTTTATAGCGGATTCGATGATAATAAAAGAGAAACATGCAACTTTTATCCCTGATATCAAATCAACTTACGAAAGAAAAAAAATCAACTTCAATTTTGAAAATTTATTTATTGCCGGTGATTGGACTAACACGGGACTGCCATCGACAATTGAAAGTGCTGTGTTAAGCGGTAAAAATTCAGCGCAAAATGTAATTAATAAAAGTAGTTGTTAAATTTTTTAAATGCGGACATTCACCATATACTATATATTCATTAACGAATTACTCAAATAAAAACTGGAGGGATTATGTCCGGACTGAAGCAAAAACTTCAAGAACGAATTCTCGCCGAAAGACCTAGAACCGAAAAACTGCTGAAAGAATTCGGAAACGTTAAAGTTGACGAGGTTACTATTGGACAGATTATTGGTGGTATGCGCGATATTAAAAGTTTGGTTACTGATATATCCTACTTAGATCCTTATGAAGGTATACGGTTCCGTGGGCTTACTATTCCTGAGGTACTTGAAAAATTACCTAAAGAACCGCAGTATGAAATGCCTTTTGTGGAAGGATTTTTCTATTTCTTATTAACCGGTGAAATGCCTACTAAACAAGAAGTAGAAGAAGTTCATAAAGAGTTCAATGCACGCAAAGATGTTCCTAAATATGTTTTTGATGTTATTCGTGCAATGCCTCTCGATTCTCATCCAATGACAATGTTTTCTACTGCTATTATGACGATGCAGAAGGATTCTGTATTTGCAAAGGAATACCACAAAGGCATTAAGAAGACTGTGTATTGGGAAGCTTATTATGAAGATGCGATGAACCTACTTGCAAAACTTCCTGAAATTGCTGCATTCATTTACCGGCTTAAATACCGCAACGGTGATATTATCCCCGGCGATCCTCATCTCGATTTCGGCGGTAACTTTGCTCACATGATGGGTATTAAAAAACCTTATGATGACGTTGCAAGATTATATTTCATTCTTCACAGCGATCATGAAAGCGGTAATGTTAGTGCTCATACCGGTCATTTGGTTGCAAGTGCACTCTCGGATATATTTTATGCAACAAGTGCAATGCTAAACGGTTTAGCCGGTCCGCTCCACGGACTTGCAAACGAAGAAGTATTAAGATGGCTGCACGGTGTTATGGATACAATGGGCGGTAAAATTCCTACTGAAGATGAAATGAAAAAATTTGTTAATGATACTTTGGATGGCGGAAAAGTTATACCGGGTTTTGGACATGCTGTTCTTCGTAAGACCGATCCGCGTTATATGGCACAAAGAGAATTCTGCTTAAAACATTTGCCGAATGATCCTCTGTTCAAATATGTTGATTTGCTATTCAAGGTGGTACCTGATATTCTATTGGCAAGGGGTAAAGCAAAAAATCCGTGGCCGAATGTTGATGCTCAATCCGGTGTTATTCAATGGTACTATGACGTTAAAGAATATGAATTCTATACTGTACTTTTTGGCATTGGCCGTGCACTAGGTGTTAGCTCGAATATAATTTGGTCAAGAGCACTTGGATACCCGATAGAGAGACCAAAATCGTTAACAACAAAAATGCTGGAAGATGCAGCAGCCGGTAAGAAATCTGATTAAAATATTTTGTATGATAAATTAAATGAAGGCGGATCTTATGATTCGCCTTTTTATTATCTCCATTGTATATTTTAACTCATGGATAAAAAGAAAAAAATTTTAATAGTATTTGGAATTAGTGTTATAGTAATTCTTTGCTCTCTTTCCATCGTCATGAGTTATCTTGCGTTTAAGGAACGCAAGCATGTTCAGCAAGTAATAGTTAAAACAGAACCGCCTGAGTATAAAATTTTTATTCCAAAGATACCGGAAGAATTAGACTTCTGCGGTGAAAAAGTGCCGTTGTTGGATTTTGATGTTTATGAAAGAATGGAAAGAGAATTACTTGTAAATGCGCACTGGGAATCCGCAACAATTTTATATTTGAAACGAGCTAACAGATGGCTCCCAATAATTGAACCGATACTGGAAAGGAATGGGATACCGAATGATTTCAAATACTTAGCTGTTATTGAAAGCGGCTTATCGAATGCTGTCTCCCCGGCTGGTGCTGTGGGTTTCTGGCAGTTTATGGAACCGGCTGCAAAAAAATATGGCCTGGAAATAACCAAAGAAATTGACGAAAGATATAACCTCGAAAAATCAACATTAGCAGCATGTAAATTTTTAAAGGATGCTTACAATAAATATGGCAGCTGGACTATGGCAGCCGCATCTTACAATTTTGGTATGAATGGTATCGATAAGCAGATTGATAAACAAAAAACATTAAATTATTATAACCTTTATCTTGTTGAAGAGACCAACCGCTTTGTTTTTCGTTTACTTGCAATGAAAGAGATTTTCAAAGATCCGAAGTATTACGGCTTTGATCTTAAAGAAGATGAATTATACAAGAAAATTGATACCAGGGAAGTTGTTGTAAAGAAAGAGATAAAAGACCTTGCCGCATTTGCAAAAGAATACGGCATAAATTACAAATTCCTCAAGATTTTCAACCCTTGGCTCAGAAATAATACTCTGCCAAACAAATCAAAAAAAGCTTATGTAATTAAAATCCCCGATACAAGCGATATTGAAGTAATTGAAGAATGATTAAAAAAATATTTTATTCATTATCGAAATTAATATAGACATATAGACAATTTTTTTTATCTTTGAGTCCAAAATTTCCCAACCATAAATTTTGATCGCAAATGCCCTTCAAGAAAAAAGTTAAGTATATTTTTGTAACCGGCGGTGTGGTTTCTTCACTTGGAAAAGGAATTACAGCATCTTCAATCGGACTTCTTTTAAAGCTCCGCGGATACAGTGTAACAATTCAGAAATTTGATCCTTACATTAATGTTGATCCTGGTACGATGAATCCATTCCAACATGGCGAAGTGTATGTTACCGATGACGGTGCCGAAACTGATCTTGACCTCGGACATTACGAAAGATTTCTTGATGTTGATATGTCGAGAGCAAACAACACAACCACCGGGCAAGTATATTACGAAGTGATATCACGTGAACGAAGAGGAGATTTTCTTGGCGCTACGGTACAAGTAATTCCTCATATCACAGATGAAATTAAAAGGCGGATGAAATTTCTAGGCGAAACCGGTAAGTACGATATTATAATTACTGAAATTGGCGGTACTGTCGGCGATATTGAAAGTCTTCCTTTCATTGAAGCAATGAGACAGATTATGCTTGAGATGGGAAGGAAAAATGCTATCAGTATTCATGTTACGCTTGTACCTTACATCAGTTCTGCCGGGGAGATGAAAACTAAACCAACCCAGCACAGCGTAAAAAATCTTTTGGAATTAGGAATTCAGCCGAATGTTTTAGTGTGCAGATCGGAGAACAAACTTTCTAAAGATATCAGGGAAAAAATTGCACTCTTCACCAATGTTCCTAAGGATGCTGTTATCTCTGCCCACGATTGTAATACTATATATGAAGTGCCGATAGTATTGTATGAACAAGAATTAGACCGGATAATTTTAGAAAGAATCAAATTACCGGATATCAATGTTCATCTTGATGATTGGAGAGTATTTGTAGAAAAAATTAAAAATCCAATATCTGAAGTACGAATTGCAGTTTGCGGTAAATACGTAGAAAACAAGGATGCTTATAAAAGTATCTCGGAAGCGTTTATACATTCGGGTGCAGAAAATGATGTAAGGGTTAAAGCTGATTTTATTAGTGCTGAAGATGTTGAAGACAAAGGTGCTGAAAAATTATTGAAAAACTATGATGGTCTGTTGATACCCGGTGGTTTTGGCGAAAGAGGTATTGAGGGGAAAATTTTAGCGATAAAATATGCACGCGAAAATAAAATTCCTTTTTTCGGCATTTGTCTTGGTATGCAGTGCGCCGTGATTGAATATGCAAGAAATGTATGCGACATTAAAAAAGCGAATAGTGCGGAATTCACAAAGAAAAACTCTTTTAATGTTATTCATATAATGCCTGAACAAATAAAAGTTAAGCAGAAAGGTGCATCGATGCGTCTTGGCGCTTATCCGTGCATTTTAAAGAAAAAGAGTAAAGCTCTTGATGCTTATAAGAAACCTAAAATTTCTGAACGCCATCGCCATCGTTTTGAAGTAAATAATAAATTTAGAGATGTGCTTGAGAAAAACGGGATGGTAATAAGCGGTCTTTCGCCGGATGAAAAGTTAGTTGAAATGATTGAGATCGAAGATCATCCGTGGTTTGTTGGGTGCCAGTTCCACCCGGAATTAAAATCAAGAGCTACAAATGCTCATCCTTTATTTAGAGAATTCATTAAAGCAGCAAATGAATATTCACAGAGGAAAAATTCAAATTGAAAACCTCAAAAATATTTTTGTTTGTTCTTTTTTTATTGATTACTTATTATTTACCGGCACAAGATATCCAATCGTTAGTCCAGCAAGGGATGAACAAAGCATACAATATGGAGTTGGATGCTGCAGAAAAAATTTTCAACAAAATTATCGATAAATATCCTGATCACCCGTACGGATATTATCATATTGCACAGCTTCATTTTTGGCTTTACCTTGGGACACGTGACCCGGGTGAGTACCAGGTTTTTTTTAAGTTTGCAGAATTTGCAGAAGAAAAAATTGAAAAATTATTAGATAAAGAACCTGAGAATTACCGGTTAGAATATGTTGCCGGTAATTTAGCATCATATAAAGCAATGGCACATGCAACGAATGATGCTTCAGTTGATGCATTCTGGGCTAGTAAGAAAGCTGTTAATCATTTTGAAAGGACACTCGAACTTAATCCTAAATTTTATAATGCTTATTTGGGCTTGGGTTTGTTCGATTACGCAATGAGTTTTGTGCCCGATTTTTTAAAATGGGCTGTTAACCTAACCGGTTTGCCTTCCGATAAAGAACGTGGTTTGAAGTTTATCAGAAAAGCTTACACAAAAGGAACTGAAATAACTGAAGCCGGATTTCACCTCTCTAAAATATACACCGATTATCTTGCCGATTATGACAGCTCTTATATTTATTCTAGGGTAATAATCGCTAAGCACCCTAAAAATACTTTGTTCCATTACCAGTATGCGGTTTCTTTAATTAAAGATAAAAAACTTGATCAGGCAAACGATGTTTTGAATACTGTACTGCGTCTTGATAATAAAAAAATTCCCCAGATAACTGCTCTTGCGCATTTTAGAAAAGGGGAAATATTTTTTAAGAAAAATCAATTCAATTCCGCTATCCGACAGTTTGAAAAATTCCTTGATACATCACGCGAGCTGGACTTAACCGGCATTGCATCATATTATACTGCTATAAGCTATCGTTTCTTAGATAATAAAATTGAGTGTGAAAAATACCTGACGCTTGCAAGAGGAGGCAATCAGGATATTTTTGAAGATTCATACGCAAAAGAAAAAAGTGAACTTTATACACAAACAGAGATTACCCCAATTGATTTGAAGTTAATCAAAATTAAAAACTATTTAGATTCAGGTAGATATAAAACGGCTTATGATAGTTTATCAGCGCTTCAGTCGGTTGATTTGAATAATAATCAGGAAATGATGGTTTATACTTTTCTTGGTGAAGCAGCTCTCCATCTCAAGAAATATGACGAAGCCATAACTATTCTTGAACAAAATTTGGATAGAGAACCCGTTAATGACAAGTGGTTGATACCGCAGTCGTTTTTATTAATGGCTCAATCAGAATATGCATTAGGACATTATGAAGATGCAAAAAGATATTTAGATGAAGCGGAAGATGAAAATAGTTATGAGTATAAAGATTTTATACAATCCCTTATTGAAAGTCTAAAAAGACAAATCGGGAATAAATAACCAGCAGTATGTAGTCAATTTTTTGTGAATTCAAGCTGTTTTAATTGATTATTGATAGCTATTTCGATAATTTTTTGCGCAAAATTGAATAAATATGTTAAATATTGCAGTCTTTGTCTCTGGCAGAGGATCTAATTTTAAAGCTGTTTACGATAAGGTATCAAAAGAAAAAATTAAATTTTGTGCTGTTGTAAGTGATCGAACTGATTGTCATGCAATTAATTTTGCAAGAGAAAAGAGTATACCGGTTTTTTTTATCGGTAAAAAAAATCAGGGTGAATTTGTTGACTTCAACTTTTTGATTGATCAATTAAAAGTTCTTTCAGTAAACTTTATTTTGTTAGCGGGATTTCTAAAGAAGATTCCCGACCAATTTGTAGATACATTTGAAAATAGAATAATCAATATTCACCCGGCACTACTCCCTTCATTTGGCGGTAAGGGAATGTACGGGTTGAATGTTCATAAAGCAGTTTTAGATTCACATGTTCAAGAATCGGGTGCTACAATTCACTTTGTAGATAAAATTTATGATAACGGGAAAATTATACTTCAAAAGAAAGTTGATATATCTGATGCTGTAAGCGCAGAAGAGATAGCAAGCAGAGTACTGAAGATTGAACATGAAATTTTACCATTCGTAGTTGATAAATTTGCTGATAATAAAATAAAAATTGAGAATGATAAGGTGATCATTCTCGATTAAAGCGGACGGAGATTTTTTTGAAAAAACTTGCCTTAATAAGTGTTTCAGATAAAAGGAAAATAATTGAATTTGCCAAGGAACTTAACAACCTTAATTATCAAATATTAGCCACGGGTAACACTGCAAAGTTGCTTGTTGAAAATAAATGCGATTGTATAGAAATAAGTAACTTCACATCATTCCCCGAAATTTTTTCCGGAAGAGTTAAAACATTAAATCCCAAAATTTTTGGTGGAATTTTGATGAGGCGTGATAATCAAACAGATATTAAGCAAGCCGGAGAAAATGGTATCCTTCCAATAGATATCGTTTGTGTTAACCTTTATCCGTTTCCTCAAGTTGTTAACCGCACGGATATTGATTTAGAAGAGAAAATTGAAAATATCGATATTGGCGGACCAAGTTTGATCCGTGCTTCTGCAAAGAATTATGAACATGTATCAATTCTTACTAACCCGGATCAATACGACAATTTCCTAGAAGAATTAAAACAAGGTAATATTAGTATCGAAACACGCAGAAGACTGGCTTACGATGCTTTCTCATATACATCATATTACGATACTCTTATTGCAAATTTTTTTGAGAAAGAATTTAGCCAGCCGAAAACTCATATTAGGTTAAACTACAAATCATCATTCGATCTTCGTTACGGCGAGAATCCTCATCAAAAAGCATTCTTGTTTGGTGACTTTGAAGATTACTTTGAAATACTGCACGGTAAAGAACTTTCATATAATAATATTGTTGATCTTACTGCCGCTGTTGAATTAGTAAATGATCTGAATAAAAATGCTTGTGCTATAATTAAACACACAAATCCTTGTGGTGCAGCAATTGGTACAAATATTCTCGATGCTTATGAACGTGCTTTGAGCTGCGACCCGGTTTCTACATACGGTGGTATTGTAGCTTTTAATACGGAAATAGATGAAGCAACCGCGCAGAAGTTGAACGAAATATTTTTAGAGATTATTTGTGCGCCTTCGTATTCGGAAAAAGCGCTGCAGATTCTTACGACGAAAAAAAACCGGAGATTGGTGAAAATAAAAAAACAGATTGATCCAGCTCAACTTTCGATAAAAAATGTTCCGGGTGGTTTACTGGTCCAGGAAAAAGATAACTCAAAACTAAGTGTTGAAAAATTAAATTACGTTACCGATAGAAAGTGTACAGATGAAGAGATTGAAAATTTGAAATTTGCTTGGGTTATTTGTAAACATACAAAATCGAATGCCATAGTTTATGTAAAAGATTTAAAAGCCGTTGGAGTCGGTGCCGGACAAATGTCGCGTTTAGATTCGGCAAAGATAGCTGCTGATAAGGCAAAACAATTCGGGCATGATCTTAAAGATGCCGTAGCGGCATCCGATGCGTTCTTTCCTTTTGCAGATAGTCTTTTGGAAATCATTTCTCATGGAATAACTACGGTTATTCAACCGGGCGGTTCTGTTCGGGATGATGAAGTAATTAAAGCTGCTAATGATAACAATATTTCAATGATCTTTACCGGGATCAGAAATTTTAAACATTAAGAGGTAACATGGGATTTTTTGATTTATTTGCTACAGATATTGCAATTGATCTTGGCACTGCAAATACTTTAATATATATCAAAGGTAAAGGTATTGTGCTAAATGAACCTTCTATTGTTGCCTTTGATCGAAATTCAAAACGAATAATTGAACTTGGAAATAAAGCAAAGGAGATGCAAGGAAGGGAACATAGGGAGATTCGTGTTACCCGTCCGATGCGTGATGGTGTAATAGCCGATTTTGAAATTGCTGAAGGAATGATTAGGGCATTTATAAAACAAGTTTCGCCAAATTCGATTGCGAGTAAAAGAATTGTTATCGCAGTCCCAAGCGGAGTAACCGAAGTAGAAAAACGTGCCGTGCGCGATGCAGCAGAACATGCCGGTGCTAAAGAAGTTCACCTTATTGCCGAACCAATGGCTGCCGCTATTGGTATTGGTGTTGATGTTGAAGCCCCGGTTGGAAATATGATAATTGATATTGGCGGCGGTACAACAGAAATTGCTGTTATCGCCTTAGCCGGTATTGTGAATGAAGAGTCGATTCGTATTGCCGGCGATGAAATGAACAATGCCATTATGCAGTTCTTCAAAAAGAATTACAATTTATTAATTGGTGAACGAACTGCTGAAGCAATAAAGTGTGAAGTCGGTTCCGCAGTACCTCTTAAAGAAGAAGTTACAATTCAAGTTAAAGGACGCGACCTTGTAGGAGGTATTCCTAAAACAGCAGAGGTTAGCTCCGTTGAAATCCGGGAAGCACTTAATGAGAATATTTCTCAAATAGTTGAGGCGGTTAAACAAACATTAGAAAGAACTCCGCCGGAATTATCTGCCGATATTCTGGACAGAGGTGTTATGCTTACCGGCGGTGGTGCACTGTTAAAGGGACTTGATGAACGAATCAGAATGGAAACTAATCTTCCGGTTCACGTTGCAGATGATCCTTTAACGGCTGTTGTTCGCGGCGCCGGAAAATCAATTGATAACTTAAACAAATATTCAAAGGTGTTTATACGTAAAAGAACTTACTAATGATAAAATTTATAACACGTTTTATATCACAGTATAAAGAATATTTCCTTTTAGTATTATTAATTATTGTCAGCTTATCAGCATTATCAAGTAACGAAAAACCGCAAGTAAAAAGAATAAGAACTTTTGCACTCGGAAGTTTTGCCCTCTTTAGTGAAGCCGTTAATTCTTTGTTCTCATTATTTCATGCTGAACCATCAATAGATGAATTGAGAAGGGAGAATGCTGATCTTATGTTGGAAGTTAACCGCCTAAGAAATTACAAAATAGAAAATGAAAGTCTCCGCTCATTGCTTTCGTTTAAGGATACGGCATCTTACCCGTTAATTTATGCTGACGTAGTTTCAAAACTTGTAAATAAAATTCAAGGCAATTTTATTATTAATCGCGGTAATTCAAACGGTTTAAAAGTAGGTATGCCGGTTTTAAATGAAAGGGGATTGATTGGAATTATAACTGAAACATCCGATAACTTTTCAGTTGTAAAGACACTTTACAATAGCAATCTCAACATTGCGGTTACAATTCAGAATATCCAGGTAGATGGAGTATTAAGCTGGAATGGGAATGAGTTGATAATTAAAAATATTCCAACGACTTATAATGTTCGTGTGGGCGATGCAGTAGTTACTTCCGATTTTAGTTCACTTTTTCCTCCAGGCATCCCGGTCGGTACAGTTTCTAAAAGAGAAACGATCTCCTTGGGGTTATTGCATTCTATTTCCATTACTCCTTATACCGATATTTATGCTGTGGATAATTTATTTGTTCTGATGTTGGTTACTAGTAAAGAAATTAATAAACTAGAAATGAATTTGATGAAATAATGGTATTAAATTATTTTAAACCGGCTCTATTCTTCATTCCCTTAGCAGTATTACAACTTGCTGTTGTTCCTTTAATATCAATTAATAACATAACACCTAACCTTATCCTTGTTATGTTGATATTTTTTACCTTAATGTACGGGCAAATTTTCGGCATGATAAACGGTTTTATCCTGGGATTTATCCTCGATTTAATTTCCGGCGGATTGATAGGTGCGTTCATGCTCTCATTTACTATAACTGCATTTATTGCCGGGTATTTTTATAACGAGAATAAACTTGATATAAATACAGCGTCGTACTTCTTCGTAGTAATTTTGTTTATTTGCGGTACCATCAATTCATTTTTGTATTCTTCAATTTCTAATTCGAATGCCGATGTTGGATTTTTTCTTTTGTTAATTGAAGATGGTATTTTGCCCGGAATTTATACGGCACTTTTTGGAATACCGATTATAATATTTAATCCAAAGAAGGGAATCGAATGAACGATACAAATTTCGGTTCAATCTTTAGGAAAAGATTAGTTTTTCTTGTAATTACTATTTTCTTTGCAATTATTGTAATGCAGCAATTCAGCATGCAAGTAATCGATCAACCAACCTATTCCGAAAAAGCAGATGAAAATAGTGTAAAACCAATCTATCAAACGGCACCGCGCGGCGTTTTCTTCGACCGCAATGACGAGGTATTAGTCGGCAACAAACCTTCTTTTACTTTAAGAATTACCCCGGCAGATTATGATAAAAATCTTACACCATATCTCGAAGCAATTATTGGAGTAGAAAAAGGTTATATAAATAAAATTCTAAAGCAGAATGAAAATTATTCCAAATATATTCCCAGGAGGATAGCTAAAGACGTTGATTTCAGGGTGATTGCCTGGTATGAAGAAAATGCTTCTAAGTTGAAAGGTGTTGATTATGTAATCGAAACGCAGAGAGACTATTCGTTCGGAATTACCGGTTCTCACATGTTTGGTTATACAAAAGAAATTTCTTCTTTACTTCTTCAAAGACGTAAAAATGAATATATGATGGGTGACGAAATCGGGTTCAGCGGTATCGAAAAAACTTATGAGGATATTCTAAGAGGTGAAAAGGGAATTAAATATGTATTGGTCGATTCACATCAAAAAACTATCGGCAGATATAAAAATGGTGATGAAGATAAGAATGCAATCAAGGGATACGATCTTATTTTAACGATTGATAAAGATGCACAGCAAGTTGCAGAGGAAGCATTTAAAGATAAACGCGGTGCTTTAGTGGCCCTTGAACCATCAACCGGCGAGGTGATTGCATTTGTAAGCGCACCGGAGTATAACCTTGCGGATTTTGCATCTGTTACATCAAACGAGATTTGGACAAAACTTAATATTGATGAAGACAAACCAATGTTTAACCGCGCCACAATGTCTATCTACTCGCCGGGTTCGACTTTTAAAATGGTATCGGCGCTTGCTGCTCTTGAAGAAGGAATTATCGATTCAAGTTATCGTGTTCATTGCGGCGGCGGTTTCCAGTTTGGTGACCGGTTCTTCAAATGTCTTCACGTACATGGCACAGTTGATCTTAAAACTGCTATCGAAAAATCTTGCAATACATATTTCTATCAGCTTGCATTAAAGATTGGACTTGATAGGTGGTCTTCATACGGAGCCAAACTTGGTTTTGGCCATAAAACCGGTCTCGATATAAGCGAAGAATCTCCGGGAATTTTGCCGACAAGAAAATATTATGATAAAGCATTCGGATTGAATAGATGGCCAAAGGGTATTTTAGTCAGTTTGGGAATTGGGCAAGGGGAGCTAAGTGTTACACCGATACAGTTAGCACAGTATGCAGCTTTATTTGCAAATTACGGCCAGTCAGCTAAAACTCATTTTTTAAAAGGGTATGTTGAAACCTTAACCGGAAAATACACAGAAGTTCAACCGCGTTATTATGATATTGGTGTTAGCAAAGAATCTTTTGATGTAGTTAGAGAAGCAATGTACCGGGTAGTAAATCGTGCCGGTACTGCCGGTAATATTCGTTTGCCGGATATTGCTATTGCCGGTAAAACCGGGACCGCACAAAATCCACATGGTGAAGATCATGCCGTATTTATCGGGTTTGCACCATATGATAATCCTAAAATTGCAATTGCCGTGATTGTTGAAAATGCCGGGTTTGGAAGTGTGAATGCAGCTCCTATCGCACGGGATGTTATAAAAGCTTACTTACAAAAAGATAAGCCAAAAGAAAAAAGTGCTAACTTAGCTGCAAAAAGTTTAGGCGGAGAGAAAAGTGCAGATTAATTATAAACTACAAGATAGATTTGATCTTGCAATTTTTTTCCCGGCATTAGCTTTAACAATCATTGGTTTGATGGCAATTTACAGTGCAACTGTTAACCATCCAACTGCCAGCGGTAATTTTAATAAGCAATTAGTATCTGCCATGATTGCAGTTTTTGTTTTTATAATTGTTTATTCATTGCCTCAAAGGACATTTCAGATTTTTGCAATCCCGACTTATTTGGTTTCATTATTGTTGTTGGTGGCAGTTCTTATAATGGGTAAAACAGTTTACGGTTCAAGAAGCTGGTTAAGTTTTGGACCTATCGGATTTCAACCGTCGGAAATTGCTAAACTCGGGACAATACTTGCGCTCTCTTACTGGTTAACTTACAAGAACCGTGATATAAATAATATAAAAGATATCGGATTTGCATTGCTAATTGGTTTTGTACCGGTGTTGTTAATTTTGTTTGAACCGGATACCGGAACGGCTATAGTATTTATGATAATAACAATCTCGTTGATCTATTGGAGCGGAATTAGTTTGTTTGGGTTGTTTGTTGTATTGTCCCCTGGCATAGTTACGTTTGCATCGCTTTTAGGATTACACGTTTTCATATTTGCAATGGTAATGGTTGCTGTTGCACTTTTCTTTTTTAAGCGCGATCTATTTAACAGTGCAACGGTTTTCATTCTTAATCTTGGTGCAAGTTTTTTCTTTGATTATGCATTTAAGTTATTAAAGCCGCATCAGCAGAAAAGAATAGAATCGTTTCTTGATCCTTCCGCCGATCCTCTCGGTTCCGGTTACAATGCTTTGCAAGCAAAATTAGCTATCGGTTCGGGCGGAATATTTGGTAAAGGGTTTCTTCAAGGCAATCAAACACAACTGCGTTTTATTCCTGAACAATGGACAGATTTTATTTATTGTGTTATAGGAGAGGAATTTGGATTTATAGGAAGCATTATTGTTTTAGTCCTATTCTTAATTATTTTTATCCGGTTGCTTAATTTGTCTTCGCTGGCAAAAGATCGATTTAGTGTTTTAGTAATTGTTGGAATTTTAAGTTTGTTGTTTTCTCATTTTTCTATTAATATCGGGATGAATGTCGGCATAACACCGGTTATCGGTTTACCTCTTCCGTTTTTAAGTTTCGGCGGAAGTTCTCTGCTTGTCAATATGACGATGCTGGGGATAGTTCTAAATATTTACAAAAACAGAAAATTGCATACATAAATTTATGACTGCTTTGGAAAAATTATATACGGCTGTTGCTTCTGGAAAACATGTTTGTGTCGGGCTTGATACAGACATAAAAAAAATTCCACCTCACTTGTTTAAGACAAATAACCCGGTGATTGAATTCAGTAAAATAGTTATTGAAAATACAGTAGAAGGAGCCGCCGCATACAAAATTAACTTTGCATTCTATGAAAAAGACGGAACAAGAGGGTTTGAGAATCTTCACAAGACTCTTGAGATGATACCGAAGAATATTTTAACTATTGCCGATGCCAAAAGAGGTGATATTGGTAATACGTCCGAAATGTATGCTCAATCAATATTCGGTCATTTCAATTTTGATTCTGTAACTCTTCATCCATATATGGGTTATGATTCTATTGAACCTTTCATTAAGTATAAGGATAAGCTCAATTTCATTCTTGCACTTACTTCCAATAAAGGATCAGCTGATTTTGAAAAACAGAAACTTTCAAACGGGAAATTTCTTTATCAAAGTGTAATTCAAAAAGTTAATGAATGGAATACAAGTAAAAATTGCGGTATTGTATTCGGGGCTACAAATTCGTTGGAGTTGAAAGAAAATATTGAATCTTTTGGTGATTTAGCAATATTACTGCCCGGTATAGGTGCTCAAGGAGGAAGTTTGGATGATGTAGTCTCAACATTTAAAGCTTCATCGAACAATAATTATTTAATTAATGTAAGCCGTGCGCTTTTGTATTGCGACTTATCCGTGGAATTCGGCGGAGTAATTAATCGAACTTTGGCAGAATTGAATAATAGTATAAGAACTATCGAACGAAAAAGTTAATAGACTTTACTTATATAATGTATTAATTTGTCTTTGTGATTAGTTATATCATTATTTCAAAACCGAACTAACGATGAGTTCAGAACAAAAGATCCCCGAAACTATGCTTTATGAAATTTGGCAGAAGCAAAACTATAAAGGATCATTAAAAACTTATAACGGGGATGACATTGAAATATTGGACAGCGGTTCTCATAATGCTGAGACTGCCGGGCCAGATTTTAAGAATGCAAGGATACGGATTGGAAATTTAACTTACGTTGGCGATATTGAAATTGATCGTGATTACTCGGATTGGAAAACTCACGGTCACAATATCGATAATAAATACAACAGTGTAATACTTCACGCCTCACTATTCAATAAGAACCATCAAGCGTATGTTTATACCAGGAACGGGAGAAAAGTCCCGTCTGTTTGCCTATTTAAATTCATAGCAAATGAAATAATCGAAAATCTTCAGAACAAAGCTGAATCCGATGAAGAGACGCCATCAAAATTAAAATGCTCTGACGGTAATGATTCTGTCCCGTTCGAAATAAAAGAAAAATTTCTTCTAGAATTAGGGATTGAAAGGTTTAACAAAAAATGTAAACGTATTTATGAACGTTTAAAAGAACTGGAATTTTTGCGCCAGCTCCAGATCAAAGAACCGGTCATTGGTTATGAGTTGTCAGCACAATTCAGGGAGAAACAATTCAATCATTCTGATTTTTCGCATAAAGAAATTTGGAAGCAGTTGCTATATGAATTGATTTTTGAAGCGCTCGGCTATTCTAAAAATAAAGTCCCGATGAATCACCTGGCACAAAACGCAAATATGAGTTTCATAAATAAAATCCAGGTGGATGGGGCGCTTGTTGAAAAGTATGAAGCAGCATTATTGTTTATCGGCGGGATCTTAAAACCGGAATTTTCAACTAAAGATAAAGTTATTAAAGACTATATCGATCGCATATCACTTCACTGGGACTCGATAAAACCTTTTTATGACGGCGAATTTCTTGAAGATACACAATGGCACTTTTTCAGGCTACGTCCCCAAAATTTTCCAACCATTCGTTTGGCTGCCGGCGCAAGAATCTTGAAAGAATTATTGTATGACAACTTGATTAATACCCTTGCAAAAAAAATTACCGAGATACATAATTTAACCGTACTTATAAATTCGTTGCGCTCACTTTTTGTAATTAAGTCCGACGGTTTTTGGAAAACCCATTATGTGCTGGATCAGCCGTCAAATGCAGAAGTTAAATATTTTGTTGGTGCGGCAAGGGCTGATGAAATAATCGTCAATGTTATTCTTCCTTATTTTGCAGTTTACTTTGAAATGTTCGGTAATAATAATCTTGTTAAGAAGATTATTAAAATCTATACAGTATACCAGCAGAGGTCCGAAAACCAAATTATTACAGAAGTTGGTATGGCGCTTAATTTAAAAGAACAGATCAATCGTACTGCCTTGTCACAAGGGGTAATTGACCTATTTAGAAATTATTGTTCGAAGAGTAAATGTTTGGAATGTGAAATAGGAAAGTACGTCTTCAATTAATTTTGCATACCGCTCAATCTATTAATCTCATCGCGTATTTTTGCAGCTCTTTCATAATCTTCTTTTTCTATTGCTTCCCTAAGCTGGTCTTGAAGCTGTGCAAGCTTTGTCTCCTGGACGCTCTTCTTGGGTGATTGAGTTTCGGATTGTTTACCTTCTTCATCTTTTTCTAATTCTTCCGTATCATCTGTTGAAGGTATAAATGCTGCGAGTCTCATCACATCTTCTGCAACAAAAAGCGGCGTACCGGTTCTTACTGCTAATGCAATGGCATCACTCGGCCTCGAATCGATTTCATTTGTAAGTGTTGATACTTCAATTTTTATCTTTGCGTAAAAAGTGTTGTCTCTTAGTTCATCGATTATTATTTCAGATATTGTAGCACCTAAATTATCTATTACCGTTTTTAATAGATCATGGGTTAAAGGTCGTGGGGGTTTTATCCCTTCCATTTCGAGTGCAATTGACTGTGCTTCAAATGAACCGATGATAATTGGAAGTCTACGCATACCGTAGACTTCCTTCAAAAGAAGTGCGTAAGCACCGCCCGATGACGGGCTTGCCGATAAACCTAATATTTCTACTTGTACCTTGTTCAATTTATGACTTTATTTTTTTGATCTCTTCAATTAAAGCCGGTACAATTTCGAACAAATCACCTACGATACCGTAATCCGCAACCTGAAAGATTGGTGCATCTTTATCTTTATTTATTGCAACAATATATTTTGATGAACGCATACCAGCTAAGTGCTGAATGGCACCCGAAATTCCTAACGCAACATACAAATTAGGTGAAACAGTTTTCCCGGTTTGTCCTACTTGTTCGCTATGCGGCCGCCATCCGGCATCTACAACAGCCCTTGAAGCACCGGATGCCGCACCAAGAACTTGTGCTAATTCTTCAACAAGATGAAAATGTTCGGGACCTTTCAATCCTCTTCCACCGGAAACAATTATATCTGCCTCGGCTACATCAAGTTTGTCTTCGGATTTTTTTACCTCAATTACCTTCGTTGCTA
>DYJK01000038.1 GCA_020723165.1 Melioribacter roseus
ATGCAATCTAACATATTCATACCAACATCAATATTGACACCGAAATTCTTCTCCATTTCACTCCGGTGGTTCTCATTGAATTTAATATACCGGTAATCTCTATCGATCATGAATATATTTATTGAATGCGAATTATTAATTATGGCATTGAGGATAGCGTTTCTATTTAATATTTCATTTTCAAATTTTTTCCTTTCGGAAATGTCGCGGATTATTTCTTGAATGTATGTTTTATTTTCGATTCTTATCGCTTTCGCACTAATTTCAACGGGCAGTTTTGAACCATCTTTTTTATAATAGAGACTTTCGAAAAGATAGCTCCCATCCTCAATTATCTTGCTTCTGGTTTTTTCCATCGTATTTTTCAATACAACCAGATTACGCTGATTCATCCTGGTGATTTCATTAACGCTGTAACCAAGTACATGTTCAGTAATATCATTTGCTTGAATGATATTACCATCTTTATCGATTAAAAGGATTACATCATTCGCATGTTTAATTAAATAATCATACCGTTCTCTTAATCCCTCCCTTTCGAGTTGCGTTTGATAAGTCGCAATTTTTTCTTTGTATTGTGCTCTCTTCCACACTAAAATAATGAGTACCACAAACAACCCGAAACCTGATAGTACGAATACTGAGTAGAATAATGTGAATCTATATAACGGTTCATAAATTTCATCTTTATCAATCTTCGATACCATGAACCAGTTTGAATTAGGCACTTTATTAATGTATGAAATCACATCAACATTACGGTAGTCAACTGATTCAATAAATCCAACTTTACCTTTTACTGCTTCTGCCGCCGGAATATTACTCGTTAAAGGGACTTTAAGTTTTAATGCAGAATTCCTTCTATGTCTAAGTTCATTTAGAAAGAGAACACTGTCACCGTCTTGTCTTACTATAAGTGTCTCGGCACTCTTGCTTTTCTTTGGCCATTTCTGAATTAATGGGTAAAGATAATCGTAAGGGTTAACACGGAGAACTAGAAATGCTATTGGTTGATTGCTATTATTAAACAATGGAGCAATTAAATCATAATGTATTTTATTTTCATTATTACAGTAGTAAAAATCAGTAATAGTAATTTCTTTTTTATCAAAAGCTTCTGATATTTTAGATTTTGTAATTTTATCGTAGGAATCAAATCCTGAACCTACACTAAGTATATTATTACCTTCTTTATCAGTAATAAAAATTGATTCATAACCGTACCGTTTAATAAGAAGAGTCAGTCGTTTCTTAATATTATCTTCTTCTTTTTCATTGTTTGTATCCTTAAACCACTCATCAAAATTTTTAATAAAAAATGGCGATTGTGATATGACTACCGCATCACCGCTTCTATCTTTTATCCACTGTACAAGTTGGCTTATTTTTAAATCGGCAACTGATTTAAGATCGGCATATATCCCTGATTCAATCTGCTGCTTTTGTTGATCGAAAAAGTAGAATGACACCAATGAAACGATTATGAATATCGAGGTAAATATTACGATAAGATTTTTTGGGAAACGGACTTTACTTTTTCCGTTATTCATAGGAGCTCTATTTATTTTTTCAAGAATTTGAATTAAGTCGAAATAAATAAAGGATAATGATACTCCAATTAAAATATGTAAAAAAAACTTCTATATCTATAATTATAATTTAAGATCAGTATATGAAGCACACAATTGGTTTATACGCAAAAGTTAATTACTCACTGAAGTTATGCAAAGCTCAAATTCGAGTGTTATTAACACCGCAATTTATTGCGGTGAGTTAAAGAGAAGTAAAAATTTGTAACTGTTTTAACAGTTTTATAAACCGTTCCGCCAAAATAATGTCGGACAAGTGAAACGGTTGAAGAATTATTTTTTTGTCAAACTCACCCCGATAAATCGGGGTGTTACTAAAATGTGTAACTTCAGTTACTCGTAGCGTAAAGCTTCAATAGGATCAAGGTTAGCGGCTTTGTACGCCGGATAGACTCCGAAAACTATCCCAACAAAAGATGTAACAATCAATCCAATCACAATCCAATCAATAGGAAGAACTACTGAAACGCCCAAAAGAACAGCTACAAGATTTCCGCCAATAACACCTAACAAAATTCCTATCATACCGCCGAACCAGCTTAGTGATAAAGCTTCAATGATGAATTGTGTCAAAATATTTTTCCTTTTTGCACCTACTGCTTTTCTAATTCCTATTTCTCTTGTTCGTTCTGTTACGCTAACAAGCATAATATTCATAATACCTATCCCGGCAGCAAGAAGAGAAATAAATGCTACTACACCGGAGCCAAGTTTAAAATATTTTGTTATATCGTTAAACTGTTCAATCAATTGTTCGTTTGTTACTATTTCAAAATCATTTTCCATACCGGTAGGAACTTTCCTGATTTTCCTCATAGCACCGATAACTTCATCCATCGTTTCATCTATTAAATCTTTATTCTTTGCCATTACTGCAAAAGCAGCACTTCGTTCACTTCCAAAATGTTTTTGAAAAACAGAAAGTGGTACACATATAAAATTGTCCTGGGACTGTCCTAAAATACTTCCCCGTTTTTCGAAGACACCAATAATTTCGTAACTGAACTTATCGACTCTAATTGTATGACCAATCGGATTAATATTTTTGAATAGTCTATCCACTATATCCGTCCCGACAACTGCAACGGGTTTGGAAAAATCATTATCTGATTTCGAAAAATTTCTTCCTTCCGATACTTTTAACTCAAGTGCTATGAAATAATCGAAATTTACACCGGCTACGTAAACATTCGGATTAGTTTTTTCATTTCCGTATTTAATTGTTCTACCACCGGTAGATAAACTGATACCAACAGCAGTTGGCAGTGAAGTCATTTCTCGCAGTTTTTCGCCTTCCTTTACTTCAAGATCTTTTCTATTTCTAAAATCTCTTCTTCTATGTGGACCACCCATTTGTAATGCCGGCCACTTTTGAACGATAAAATTATTTGTCCCTATACGATTGAAAGTATCTTCCACACTTTTTTGAACAGCACTAATTGCAGTCATTACAATTATAATTGAAAAAAGTCCTACGGCAATTCCTATTAACGTTAGGATTGACCGTAGTTTATTACCGGCAATTGAACTATATGCTAATTTAATACTTTCAAATACTTGCATTATTCATACCTCAATGCATCTACCGGGTTTAATCGCGATGCTTTCAAAGCTGGTAAAAATCCTGATATTATTCCAACAAATGCCGAAATTAATAACGATAAACCAACTATGGGCAGCGGCATAGTTGTAGGCAAAAACTGATTAATAATCAGACTAAGAGGAAATGAAATTATTATTCCTATCACACCACCCAATAAACAGATCAGTGCTGATTCCGTTAAGAACTGTAATAAGATTGACCATGTCTTTGCACCAATAGCTTTCCTGATACCTATTTCCTTTGTTCTCTCTGTTACTGAAACGAACATTATATTCATTATACCTATCGCCCCAACAAACAAAGATAATGCAGTAATAACAATGCCGGCATAAGCAATTATACCAACAGTTTGATCGTACATTTGCTTAAACGCTTCTTGCTGATTGACTGCAAAGTCATCAGGTTTGTTGTAAGGAACTTTACGAATAATACGCATAGCAGAAATGATTTCTTGTTTAGCATCTTCGAGTTTATCTACATCCCCTACCTTTACATCAATTCTTAGTCGTCTATGGATATCATCTGAAAACAATTCGAGAGATTTAAGCGGCATAATGATCATACCATCCAAACTGAAAGAACCAAGGAAACCGCTCCCTTGTTTTGTCATAACACCAATAATTTTGAAAGGAATATTATTGATTTTAATTTCTTTATTTACCGGGCTTTCAATCGGGAATAATTCTTTGACAATATCTTGACCTACCATACAAACTTTTCGCCCGGCTCTAACATCCATTTCCGACATAAACCTACCTTCCTCTAATTCGATCTGGCTTGTCCTCTGGAAATCCTCTGTTGTACCATAAACAACAGTAGAAATAACAGAACGTTCTTTTCGTTTAACGTTTAATCCGAATGATGAAGCAGTGGGTGCAATGGCTTCGTAAGTGTTAATCATGTCTTTAAGGCGTTCGTATTGCTCAAGAGTAAGATTTTTTCTATTGCGGTATAAACTCCAATCGCCCATAGCAAACCATGGCACTTTACTTACATATAAAACATCACTGCCAAGGGAAGATATTGATGTAAGGAAAGCTTCGCGTAACCCTACAATCGCGGTTGACATAGTTGTAACAGCAACAATGCCAATTATTATTCCTAAAGTGGTTAACGTAGAACGTAATTTATTAATACGAATGGCGTTGAATGCTATTCTAAAAATTTCCAGAAATTCAATAAAGAAGTTTTTCATTCAAATTCTATCAAAAAAATCGGAATGCAATATATGATTTTGTAAATAAAAAAAGCTGTCATTTATTTATGATAACAGCTTTTCCAATCTATCTTTTTAATAATTATTCATATCGCAGAGCTTCAATAGGATCCAGGTTTGCAGCTTTGTATGCCGGGTATGTTCCGAAACTAACACCTATCATAACACATAAAATAACTCCTATGAAAACCCAATCGATTGGTATAACAGCAGCAGCGTTTAAAAACGATCCGGCTAAGTTACCGGCTAGAACTCCAAAAATTATTCCCACTGCTCCACCGATTAAACTAAGCGTTATTGCTTCAATAATAAATTGAATTAAAATATTTATTTTTTTTGCACCTATCGCTTTCCTTATCCCGATCTCTCTTGTTCTTTCCGTTACCGATACGAGCATAATATTCATAATACCTACTCCGGCAGCCAGCAACGCTATAGCTGCGACAACAATAGAACCAATTCGTACACCCGAAGTGATGTCGTTAATTTGCGTTAACACGGATTCGTTAGAGAATATCGAAAAGTTACTCTCTTCTCCAGGTGGAACTTTTCTTATTGTTCTGAAATAACCCTCTGCCAGTTCTATAATATCTTGATAGGATTCTTGATCATGTGACATTACGGTTATATTGATGCTTCGCGATCTTTTTCCATACATTGACTGAAATGTTGTTAACGGAACAAGAGCAAAATTATCCTGACTTTGTCCAAATACATCTCCTTGTTCTTCTAACACGCCAAGAACTTTCAATTTGAATCCGTCAAGCGTTACAACTTGTCCGACAGCGCTCATATTTGGGAATAGTTTCTTCGCAACATCTGGTCCTAAGACAATAAACCTTTCATAACGCAGAACATCCCTATCATTGAATGATCTTCCTTCATCAACAACCCATTTGTTATTCGGGAAAGCTTCAGGGGTACATCCGCTAACCGGTACATTGGGATTAGTTTCTTTATTACCAACTTTTAATTGTTTCCCAAAATTCCATTGCTCTGCACCAACATATTTAGCTTCAACAAGTTTATCTTTCAATTTGAAATACTCTTCTAACGTAATATCAGGACGGTTTCTGAATCTTGCACCGGCACCTGGTCCGCCGGTCTGCACCGCGGGCCATTTTTGAATTTGAAACGTATTCTGCCCGAGCATCGATGTTCCCTTTTCGATGCTTGTTTGAAGCATCTCGATAACAGTGCTTATTGCAATAATAGAAAAGATGCCTACAACAATTCCAACAATAGTAAGGACTGATCTTAATTTATTTGAACGTAACGAAGCTAAAGCTACTTTAATGATTTCTAATATTTGCATTATTCATTCCTCATTTTTTCGTATGGTGTTATTACTCGTATCGTAACGCCTCAACCGGGTCTAATTTTGCAGCAGAGTACGCCGGCGCAAATCCGGAAATTACACCGGTCGCTATCGAAATAACTATTGCAAGCACAACTGAATCAATCTGAACCGATGTCGGCAGAAATTGATTTACTATCATGCTTAAAATTATAGCCATTATTAATCCTACTATACCGCCAAATAAACAAATTATTGCCGACTCAGTAATAAACTGACCAAGAATTGTTCTTCGTTTAGCACCGATTGCTTTTCGGATTCCAATTTCCTTTGTTCTTTCCTTGACTGAAACGAACATGATATTCATAATCCCAACTGCTCCAACGAACAATGAAAGTCCGGTGATAAATAACCCAGCAATTTGAATAACGCCGACAGTTTGATTTATTGTGTTTAACAATCCTTCTTGCTGATTGATTGAAAAATCATCCGGTTCATTATATTTTAATCCCCTAACCCTTCTCATAATGCTTATCGCTTCTTCTTTTGTTGCCTCAACCATCTGACTATTTCGCGCTCTGACATTAATTGTTACGCTTCTAAACCATTCACTATGAAAATATTTGAAAATATTTTGTATAGGCGTAAAAACTTGTTTATCAGGATTGAAATTGCCCATTACCCAGCTTCCTTGTTCGGAAAGAACGCCAACAACTCTGAATTTTTGTCCCTTAATTTTAACATCCTGATCGAGAGCATTCCCATTTGGAAAAAGATTATTTGCAACTTCAAAACCAAGTACTGCAACTTGCCTTCCACCGTTGCTTTCTAACTCATTAAAAAATCTTCCCTCATTAAAACTAAGGTTGGTCGTATTAATATAGTTTTCGTTAGTGCCCTGGATAATAATTGATTCAACGTTACGGTCCTTATACTTAATTGTTTGATTTGACCAAACTGTAGGGGCAACAGCAAGGGGTAATTTAGCGAGTTCTTTGTATTTCTTAAAATCTTCAAGATCTAGATTTTTTCTGTTTCGGAGTTCCCACCAAGGTGTATCGTTATTAAACCATTCCCACTTATCTATGTAAAGATTGTCAGAACCCAGTGAAGAAACACCTTTAGCGAATGCATTATCAATTCCTTTAATAGCAGTAGACATCAACACAACAGCCGTAATACCAATAACAATACCGAATATAGTTAAAGCCGATCTTACCTTGTTTGCTCTTATAGCTCTCAAAGAGATCAGCAGTCCTTCTTTTAATTCATATAATAACGTACTCATTGAGTTCTTCCTTTCAATTATGCAGAGTTATGCAGTTACCACTTTAATCAGCTTTGGAAAATCCGTTCTTTTTCGGAATATATCTATCTTTTACATGTTCATCTTTTTCTATCATCCCGTCACGGATACGGATAATTCTTTCAGCATGTTCTGCTATATATTCTTCATGTGTAACCAAAATAATTGTATTACCTTGTTCATAAATTTCATTAAAGAGCGCCATAATATCTTCACCGGTTTTTGTATCGAGATTTCCGGTTGGTTCATCAGCAAGAATAATTGCCGGTTGAGTAACTAATGCCCTGGCAATTGCTACTCTTTGTCTTTGTCCGCCAGAAAGTTCATTCGGTTTGTGGTGCATACGATCATTGAGACCAACATGGTCTAATGCTAATCTTGCTTTGTCTTTTCTTTCATGAGAAGAAATACCGGCATAAATTAATGGGAGTTCAACATTATGCAGAGCGTCTGATCTTGGAAGTAAATTAAAAGTTTGGAAAACGAAACCGATCTCTTTATTCCTGATATTTGCCAGCTCGTTATCGTTCATTTGACTTACATTCACACCGGTAAAATTATAGAGACCTTTTGTTGGCGTATCGAGACAGCCGAGAATGTTCATTAGAGTAGATTTACCCGAGCCCGATGGTCCCATGATCGCAACATACTCACCCTTTTCAATATTCAGCGACACATCTCTTAGTGCATGAACTTCTTCGCTGCCTACTTGATATATTTTTGCAATATGTTCAATATTTATAATATTCATGTTTTTTTTCCGTTCAATTTGATTATTGAGATTCTTCAGAATCTTTGCGTTTAGATGATGCAGTCGAAACTGTTTTACCATCTTCTAAATCTTTAGAAATTGCACGATACGGACCGTTAACAACATCTTCAGTTCCCTTTAGACCGCTTAAAATTTCTATGTACGTATCATCGCTAATGCCGGTTTTTACTTCAATCATTTTAGCTTTATTATTATCAATAACAAACACAACTTCTTTAGGTTTATTACTTTTACCATTTTTAGGTTTATCACTTGCTTGTACGGCACTACCTTCTTCTTCAGCAGCCGGTTCTTTTTTCAATTCACCTATTCTTGCAGTAACGCTTTGTATAGGTACGGACCAGACATTTTGTTTGGTATCAGTTTGAATATCTGTATCGCAAGACATACCGGGACGAACTTGATCACCCGGGTCAAGTAATTTAATCTCGACTTCGAAGTTTACAACTTCATCCTGGGTTCCTAAACCGGAAGTAATAGCGCTATTGCCTATTTGTGTAACAGTACCTTTAAATTCTTTTTCTCCAAAAGCATCTATCTGAATTTTCGCTGTATCGCCTACTGCAACAAGAACGACATCATTTTCATCAACTTCAACCGTAGCTTCCATCTGGCTTAGATCAGCAACTGTTAAAATTTCAGTTCCCTGGAATGCACTACCGATAACTCTTTCACCCAGTTCAACATTAAGTTTGCTAATTGTACCGTTCATAGGTGCATATATATATGTTTTATTTAATGTTTCGTTTGCTTCTTTTAAAGATGCTTCTGCTTGGGCAACTAAAGATTTTTGTGATTCAAAATTACCGAGTGTCTGCAAGTAAGTTGATTTGGCATTTTCAAGTTCGGAATCGCTTGCTAATCCTTTAGCAAAAAGTCCTTGTACACGTTTGTATTCGGATTCTACTTTATCTAAAAGAGCAGCAGTAGAATTTTGTGATGCCTTTGTTTGACTTAATCTTGCTTCAGCACTTGTTTTTTGTGCATCATAAATATCAGGCTTGATTCTAGCAAGAAGTTGTCCTTTACGAACATCATCACCTTCGCGTATCAATAAAGATACTATCTCGCCGGAAGCTTCAGCAGTAATTTTAACTTCAAATACCGGATTGATTTTACCCGTTGCAGATACAACTTGTGTGATTGTCCGTTTAGCAACTTTTTCGGTTTGTACAGAAATTATTTCTTCTTTACTTCCGCCAAGAATAACAAGAAGTATTACTACTAATAATAATCCGCCCAATCCTCCGAAGATGATTAATTTTTTCTTTGACTTCTTTTTACCGTTAGCCATTTTATAACTCCTTCGATGTTTTATTCAAACTTTTTATATTCAAGTTTACCAAGAGCATTATTTAAATTATCTCTCTTGGTATAATAATCATAAAGGGCATTAATTTTATTTCTTAATGCATCTGTGTGGTCTCTATCTGCTTGCAGAACATCCAATATAGTACCCGAACCAAGATTATATCTTTCCTGGTTAATTTTTCTTGTTTCTTCTGCAGCAGTAACATTTTTAGATGCAACATCTAAACTTTTCTTTGCAGCGGTTAAATCAAGAAATCCTTGTTTAACTTCAATCTTAACAGATCTTTCAAGAGCAAGTAAATCTTCACGTGCATTCGAAAGATTAACTTCGGCAGATTGAATTTGTGATTCAGTTGCCCAATTTGAAAAGATTGGGAAACTAAGGGTGAGACCAAAACTTAAAACTTTTCTATCGAACAAATTACCCGGTTTTGTAGCTCCAGAAGAATACGAGTAACTGCCGCTTAGACTCGGGAACAAACTTGAACGTGAAATAGTTAAGCCGCTTTCGGCAGAACTAACAGTAAGCTGTTGACTCTTGTAATCGAAACGATTGTCTAAAGCTGCATTAACCATAGCTCTTACATCTTCATAATCTTTTAAATATGAATCAGCATCAATATCAGTTTGTCCTCCATATGGATCAACTAATGAATAATCTTCTAAAACATTTAAGCCGAGGTAATTTAAAAAAGAACTAAGTGCTGTTTCATAACTGTTTTGTGCCTGGATTAAAAGTAATTCAGCATTGCCAAGCTGAACTTGCGCAGTATAAACATCTGCCTTTGCAACAGATCCTAATCTGTTTCTTTCTTGAACTGTTTCGTAAAATTTTTGATAATACTTTACATTCTCTTCACGTACTTTCTTTAGTTCATCTGCATTTATCACTTGATAATAATAATTAGCTGTTTCATATACCACATTCTGTTTCGCTTTTTCAATATTATATTCTATAGCTTTTAAATTATCTTGTTTCTGGGATATGTTAGATATGTTTGCTAAACCATCAAACAATGTAATACCGCCGCCAACACCAACAGAATATGATCTGCTGTCAACTTCTGATGCCGGTACTTCAACATCATTACCAAAATAATCTCTTTGAATACCACCAATATCACTAACTCTCTGCCAATTCCACGATGCTTGTGCACCTAATGTTGGAAGTAGATCACCATAAGCATTTTTTAACTGTGCTTCACCGGTATAAATTGTATTTTTTGTTTTGATCAATGCAGTATTTCTTTGTAGTGCTATGGATATTGCTTCATCTAATGTAAGTTCCTTTTGTGCGGTTAAAGGTAGAACCGTAACAAACATCAACAATAAAAAGATCATTTTTTTCATTTAGTTACTCCTTTGTGCAAATGCACCTAAATTCTGTTAAATATGACGTGTTTTAATTATTAAAAGTTACAAAAAAAGTGAGTTTCACTGAATTTTTATTTAGTTACTAAAAAATTATCCTTGATCTTCAAAAAGTATTCGTAAGCTTCTTCATAATTATTGGCAATCTTTCCATCAAGGATTGCTTCTTCAATCGCATTTTTAATTTGTCCTACAACCTTAGAGGGATGAATGTTGCAGACTTTCATAATTTCATCTCCCCTGACCGGTGATTGAAACGCTCTCAACTTATCCCGGTCTTTTACATCATGAACCTTACGCATAACTATTTCATAGTTTTCGAGATAGCGATTCACCTTATAAATATTCTTACTTGTAATATCTGCTCTGCAAAGAGTGATAAGATCATCTAAATCTTCACCGGCAGAAACGATTAATCGCCTTATTGCCGAGTCGGTAACTTGCTCGTCCACTAATGCAATAGGACGCAGATGTAACCTGATTAATTTTTGTACATACTCAATTTTGCTCAATGGTAATTTCATTCGTTCAAAAATAGCCGGCATCATACGGGCACCAAGTTCTTCATGCCCGTGGAATGTCCATCCTATACCTTCAATAAATTTCTTTGTTGGAGGTTTAGCAATATCGTGTACTAAAGCAGCAAACCTTAACCATTGATTATCGCTCACCGAAGCTACATTATCTACAACCATACATGTATGATAAAAAACATCTTTATGATGATACTCTTTTCGCTGTTCAACACCGCCCATATCATGAATTTCAGGAAAAATAATTTTCATAATATCGTTTTCGTACATAAGCTTTAAGCCGATCGAAGGTTTATCGGATAACATGATTTTTAAAAACTCGTCGGTTATTCTTTCACGGGAAATTATATTTAACCTTTCAGCCATTGATTTTGCAGCACTTAAAACAGTTGGATCAATTGAGAATTCAAGCTGTGCAGCAAAACGAACAGCTCTCATAATCCTTAAGGGATCATCATCGAAAGTTTTTACCGGATCCAATGGTGTCCTGATTAATTTATTATGTATATCTTCGATTCCATTAAACTTATCGATGAGCGTACCAAAATCATCTTTATTAAGTGAGACAGCCAGTGTATTAATTGTAAAATCACGTCTGTCCAGATCTTCATCAAGTGTTCCCGAAGTAACTTTCGGATTTCTACTATTTTTATTGTATGATTCTTTTCGAGCTCCTACAAATTCTAATGAATAATTTCGATAGACAAAGTGAGCGGTACCAAAATTTTTGTATGTCGTAACATCTTTGATACCAAGAATTCCAGCAAACTCTTTGGCAAATGACAATCCATCACCAACAATTAAAAAGTCCATCTCATTTTTAATTCTTCGCAGATAAATATCACGAACAAAGCCGCCGACTAAGTAAATTTTAACGCCGAGTTTATCTGCTAATTCCGTAGCTGGAATAAAAAAATCAAATTGTTCTATTTTTTCTTTTATATTAATCATTGATACCTAAATTCTGAAATTTCATCTTCTGAAAAATTTATAAGCCAATTTGTAATCTCTAACTGCTCTTTTAAAATATATCCTATATAATTATTATCCTTAAACTTCAACGCACTAATAATAGTTTTTTGTGCCATGTAATAATTATTCAACATTAAATACTTTTTTGAAAGTTCATACAACGCATAACTAGAATAGATATCATCGGCCTCATTTATATCTTTTAATTTATTAACAAATGAATCAACATTTATTTGACGACCAAAATGTAATATATCCGGCGCAGTATGATAATTAATTTTATTGCCATTCAAATTCAAGAGGATGTTCAATTTTTCTTCACCGGCGCCTTCCAGGTAGCTGAGCAATAATTTATTGTCTAAAAGTGACTTACGAATATAAACTTGATTATTATATTCAATATGAGCGTTTTGAGTTAATAAAGTATTATAGATTGAATCAGCTTCATTAGGTTTATTGTTGCGTACCTTTAAGTCTCCAAGTATAAGTTCTAAATTAAAAATATATGGTGAATTACTAAATTTTTTGATCTCCACGGTTAATAACTCATCAGCCACTATTGGTTTGCCTATCCTTATTAATGAATTAATAAGCCCTACTAATGAAGAGTAGGAGTTTGAATAAAGGTAAATGTTTCTAAAAAGTTTTTCAGATTGTTGATAATCTTTCTCATTAAATGTCTGCCAGGCTTCCTTTGTTTCAGTTGCCGCTGATCTAGGACAGTACTTTTTAAATACCGGTATCCCAGAAAAATATAATTGGGCAGTATGATTATTAGGTATAACTTGTATACTATCAAGGAATATATTGTATTCTTTTTGAAGGTCATTATAATTTTTCGCAAAGCAGACAAGTGGATTACCAGTTTTATAATAATCTTTTACTTTTTCTACACCGTATTTCTTAATTAAAAATCTAAAGAACGAGCCAGATTTTACATATGCGAATGTTGATGATCCGCCAAAGAAATTTAATCCCTTGAACAAATTCTCTACATTTTGATCAACACCTGAAGCTTTTGCAAGCTTTGATACATAATCAATAGAATAAAGATCATATTTATTTTCAATAGCCACAGCTAAACCTTCAATCATTGCCGGGTTCAAATTATGAGCAACTTTGAATGGCGTTGTTCCAAAATTTGCAGCCATCACATGAACAATTTCATGTTTAAGTGTTTCATTAAATGTAGGATAGTTCAAATATACTTGATGAAGCCAGGGTTTAGCTACATCAGCTTTGCCGGCGCCGAATAAACTTCTTTTTTGTGTTTCATTATCAAATATATACGAGTCAATCCTCCCATTTATTTTTTCGTTTAATGCTAACGATACTTTTTCATAATAGTACTCGTGCATCAAACCAATAAATTTTATCTCATCACTTTTGATGCTTTTTGAATAATGTATATTAAAACTTTTTGTAATAAGTGTATTAACAAGATATTTTTTTATCAGCGAATGAGTAGTGGCAAAACCTAAGTATGGTTTTATTATGATTGAAACAAGCACAATAATTAAAACTGTAAAAAATGTTCTGCTCTTTTTATAATCTCTTTTGAATGCCCAGCTAGTTATGAATAATAAAGATGTATAAATAACAATATTAAAAATTCTAAAGCCCAACAATTTGAAATCTGCTGAAATGTCTTCATCATATATTGTCCCGGGAAAATATCCGAACACTGAATTATAAAAATAGATCTGCGGATTAAAATAAAACTCAACCAATGGGAGAAACATCAGCACGATGAATAATACTATAAAAATGAAATAATAATACTTTCTAAAAAAGTGTTTAGTTAAATATGCAGCAACCATACCAAAGTAAGCGGAAGGAATAGTTAAAAGGAGAAAAAATAGAATACTATCACTAAGTGGACAATTTGTAAATATAATGTTTGATAAGATTCCGCTTGCAAAAGAGATTATTAGTAATACTAAAATTTTATACGAGGTTGCTCTTATTGATTTGAGAAAATCTAAATTATCAAAATATTTAAGCGTAATTATACCGCTAAATAGAAAAATAATTATGGCGTTAACTGCAGAGTACTCATAACTGAATATTTTTGTCAGCGGAATCTGAGAAAGTATAATCTCTATAAAAATTAGTAAAGCAGAAATAATAGAAGATAAATCTAATAAGTGAAAAATAGATTTAATATTCAGTAGTTTGGACACGTTCAATATCGGCTCCAAGTAATCTTAACTTTTCTTCAATTCTTTGGTAACCTCTATCAAGATGATAAATTCTTAATACCTCGGTAGCACCTTCTGCTGCTAACCCGGCTAAAACAAGACTTGCACTAGCACGTAAATCAGTAGACATTACTTTTGCACCTTTAAGCGATTTAACACCTTTGACCACAGCACTATTATTTACAATTTCAATATTTGCTCCTAATCGATTCAATTCAGGCACGTAGCTAAACCTATCGTAATAAATATTATCAATAATAGTAGAGGTACCATCGGCAAGGCACATCAAAGTAGCCCATTGAGCTTGCATATCCGTAGGAAAACCCGGGTAAACTGAAGTTGTTATATCTACAGATGAGATATTGTTCGTATTAGTTAGATACAATATTTTATTATCATAATTATACTTAGCGCCGCATGATTCTAATTTATGTAATATAGCTTCGACGTGATCAATTCTAACACCTTCCAACTCTATATTACTATTTGTTATTGCGGCAGCTACAGCCAATGTGCCTACTTCAATTCTATCCGGAATATTTTCAATTTCAGAACCAGATAATTCTTCTACACCCTCTATTTCAATTGTTGTAGTGCCAACTCCAGAAATTTTTGCTCCCATCTTCACTAAAAATTCCGATAATTGTATTATTTCCGGTTCCATTGATCCATTTAGAATTAATGTATATCCTTTTGCTAATACAGCAGCCATCATCGCATTACCGGTTGCACCAACGGAAGAAACATCAAAATTAATTTTAGCACCATTTAGTTTTTTGGATTTTGCAATGATATAACCTTCCTCAAGTTCAACTTCGGCACCTAACTTTTTCATAGCTTCAAGATGAAGGTTAATAGGCCTTGGACCCCAAGCGCATCCCCCGGGCAATGATACTTTTGCATAGCCATACTTTGTCAACAAAGGTCCTAATACGTACACGGAGGCACGCATTTTTTTTACATGCTCATATGGTGCAATTTGACTAACAATGTTTTTAGTATTTAGATTAAGTTTATGATCGTTAAATTCAATCTCTACACCTAAAGTTTGTAATAATTTTATCATTGTATAGATATCGTTTACTTCGGGAGTATTGTAGATTGTATTTATATCGTTATTGAGAAGGGTTGCCGGCATTAAAGCCAATGAAGAATTTTTTGCACCGCTAACTTTTACTCTACCTTTTAATTTTTTACCACCTTGAATAATAAACTTATCCAATTATTCCCCTTACTGAATTTTAAACATCATTCCGTTAACTCCAACTAAGTATAGGTGTCCGTCAGGGTTGATATCAATATCATTCATATTAGAATATAATTGTGAATCAACTAAGTCCCAGTTCTCACCCTTATCCTTTGAGACCATTATTGTACCTTTGCTACCAATCAAAACAGCATAATCATTTGAAATAAAAATAACTTTTTGCAAACCGCCAATATCTGTAATTTTTGTTTCTTCCCAATGTTGCCCGTGATCGGTAGAACGCAAAATTGTTCCGTCACCTCCAACAATCAATCCATATCCCGTATCTGTAAAATCAATTGATTTGAAATAATTATCTTGTGAATGATTTTCAGTTTTACTCCAGCTTTCACCGCCATTTTTAGACTCCAGAATCATCCCGTTCCAGCCGACAGCAAAACCATGTTTCGAATCAATAAATGCTAAGTCAAAAATTAAATCTTTAGTATTGGTAATCATTTTTTTCCAGCTATAACCGCCATTTTCTGTTTTTAAGATTACCCCCTTATTACCGGTAATAAACCCGGTTTCATTGTCTATAAATTTAACTCTAAAAAAAGTATAACCGCTATATGTCGGCACTAGTTTTAATGAGTCTAAATTACTTTGTCCCATATAGATGGTTGATGAATCACCTACAATAATTGAAGCGCCGGAAGACATACAATAAATATCACTAAAATTAATTTTTCTGTTAAATTCTTTTTGTTTCCAGGTTAGTCCTCCATCGTAGGATTGAATAATTAAACCGGAATCGCCAACCGCGGCAGCTAATCTTGCATCAGCGAATGCAACAGAATTTAAATTACCTATTACCTTTGTATCTACTTTATCAATTTTTGAAAATTTAAATTTATTTTCTTCTGAGGAGAATAATGATTGAATGCTGAACTTTTTTAACCGGTCTAATTTATTGCTAGTGATAAGAACATTAACTTGTTTGTAAACAAAATATGATAACCCGATTAAAAACAATACAAATGCTACAAAAGCAACAGTTGAAACTGTTTTATATGTAGTTGATCGCTCCTTCGTTTTTTGGAAATAGCTTGTGTACATCTTTGAAACAAATTTATCAAGCTCCTGGACGTCATTAAACATTTCTTCGCAAGTATTATAACGGTCATTTGGATTTTTTTCTAAGGCTCGTAAGACTACCTTATCAACTTGTTCCGGTACGCCGGTTAATTTAGAAGATATTCTTGGCGGACTTTTTTTCAAGTGGCTGTCCATCACTTCGTATTCACTCTGGAAATCGAATGGCGGAGTTCCAACAATCATTTCATAAGCAGTACAACCGATTGAATATATATCACATCTGTTCGTTACATCATCACTTTTAATTTGTTCGGGACTCATATAGTATACAGTTCCAATTTTGGAACCGGTTTTAGTCATATTCTTATCAAACAGCGATTTCGAAATTCCGAAATCCATTATTTTAGTAATACCTTCCTTATTTAAAATGATATTGGAAGGTTTGATATCCCGGTGTACGAAACCTTTTGAGTGAGCATAGCCAAGTCCTAGCAAAGCTTGTTTAAGAATATAGATAACATCGTATAAATTAAATCTCCCTTGTCTTTGTATAACTTTCTCTAAACTTTCTCCTTCAACATACTCCATTACAATACCAAGGAGTTCACCGTATTCTATGAATCCGTAAACTGTAACTATATTTGGATGCGAAAGCTTGGCTTGATTTTTAGCTTCTCTCTTAAATCTTTCAATAAATCTATCACGTTCATATGTTTGAGCATTTAATAACTTTATTGCAACGTAACGATCGAGTTTAGTATCGTATGCTTTGTAAACAATCCCCATTCCCCCTTTTCCCAATACGGACACAATACGATAATTATCAATCAGTTTGCCAATAAGATTTTCCATAGAATAGTCTAAATTTTTATGAATCAATATAAAAAAATTATTGTCTAAAATTTTATCCATGCAAAAACTAATTAGAAATATCTGCTTGCGGTGCGAATCCATCACCTTTTTTGATATTTCTCAACATTTGACTAATTTTACAAGCCATTTGCGAAAGTGGCGGAATTGGCAGACGCGCTAGACTTAGGATCTAGTACCCAAAAGGTGTGGGGGTTCGAGTCCCCCCTTTCGCACTAAATCTTTATTTCACTTAATATTATGAGGTATTTTTGGAAGTTAAAGTAAATCAATTATCCGATGCTACTCAAGAAGTAGAAGTTAATTTAACATATGATGAAATCCTACCCGATATTGAAAAAGCCTATCAAGAAGAAAAAAAGAAAATTGAAATTGACGGTTTTAGAAAGGGTAAAGCACCTATAGCAATGATCAAAAAGCTTTATGGTGAAGCAATTGAATTTCAAGCAAGCGAAAAAATTGCAACTAACAAATTTTGGGATGTTGTTGATAAAGAAAATCTTAAACCGATTTCAACACCTCAAATTATTGATATAGATTTCCAGAAAGGGTCAAAACTTTTTTTCAAAGTTCAGTTTGAAATTAAACCCAAGCTTGACTTGAAAAATTATAAAAACCTTGAGATAGAGAAACCTATTTTCAAAGTAAAAGAAGAAGATATAGACAAAGAGATTAATTATTTATTAAAACCATATTCTAAATTTGAACCGGCTGAAGTTGTTGATGATAAAGAATTTAGAATTACTGTCAATCTCCAAAAATTAGATGACCAAAATCTGCCGGTTATTGGTCAAAGAAGTGAAAATATGGTTATCGATTTAAGCGATGATAAAGTTAACCAGCAAATCGTTGAGAATGCTAAAGACAAAAAAGTTAATGAAACCTTTTCTTTCACATTTGTTGATGAGCATTACCATGGTGAAGAACTGCACAGAGAAGAATATAAATATGAGTCCCAGATTGTTAAAATTGAAAAATTAATCCCACCGGAATTGAACGAAGATTTGTTCAAAAAAATATCGAAAGATAAAGCCAAATCTATGGATGAGCTACGCGATATGTTTAGAAATAATTTTTCTGAATACTATACAAAACAATCCGAAGAAATATTTACAAACAACCTCCTTAACGAGGTGGTAAAAAATAACGATTTCACTCCCCCACCCGGCTATGTTGATTCGGTCCACAGACGTTTAATCGAGATCGAAAAAGAAAATGCTAAGCGTTATAAGATGAAAGATATTGATGAAAATGCAATTGCCGAATATTATAAACCGCGCGCAGAATGGAATGCAAAATGGCAGATAATTTTAGAGAATTTAGCCGAAATAGAAAATATTAAAGTTGAAGATTCAGAATTAGAAGAACTTGCCAAACAAGAATCTGAAAAGACCGGTATAACTGTACAAAAACTGATAAAATATTATAAGGATTCTAACAGATCAGAGGTGCTGCGTGAAGATAAAGTTGTTAATTTTTTAAAGAATAATTCTAAAGTAAAAGAAGTTGACACGGAAGAAAAAATTAAAGAGAAAAAAGGAAAGTAAAAATGAATACCTTAATTCGTTCTTATGCAGATTACTTAAACAAACCTGAAATTTTTAATCAACTCGTACCATATGTTATTGAGCAAACCGGACGGGGCGAAAGAGGAATGGATATTTTTTCACGACTTTTGCGCGAAAGAATAATTTTTTTGGGCACTGCTGTTGATGACCACATTGCAAGTCTAATTATTGCTCAATTGTTATTCCTTGAAGCAGAAGACCCCGAAAAGGACATCTACTTATACATCAATTCCCCGGGCGGCAGTGTGTCGGCCGGTCTGGCAATTTACGATACGATGAAATATATAAAATCAAAAGTCTCAACTATTTGCGTAGGACTTGCAGCAAGTATGGCAGCCATTCTGTTAGCCGGCGGCGAATCAAAAAAGAGATCGTCCCTTCCCCATTCTAAAATTATGATACACCAGCCATGGGTTGGAGGTTTACAAGGTCAAACTATCGATATTGAAATCCACGCACGTGAAATGATTAAAACACGTGACACCATTTACCAGATTTTATCCGAACATACCGGGAAAAGCTACGATCAAATATTAAAAGACTGCGACCGTGATTATTTTTTAACCGCCGAGGAAGCAAAAGAATATAAATTAATTGATAATATACTTACCCATAGGGTAACACCTTCCGATAATAATAAAGAAAAGAAATAAATATTCCTTAATGTAAGGGGCTTTTAACTGCCCCTTTTTTGTTTCAAAAATTATTAATAGGTGTATTTATGAAACAATCACGATTAGTACTTCTCTTCATATTAACTTTTTTTAATGGCGTTTTACCACAAGAGAAACTACTAACAGTTGAAGATGTTGTTTTAAATTCTTTCTCAAAATTTTATCCAAAGAACCTTAGGCAATTGAACTGGCTGCCCAACACAAATTCATTCGTTTATGTTGATGGTAATGGCGATAAAACTGTTGTTCTAAAATCATCTGCAGAAACAAAATTATCAGATACTCTTCTTACAATAAATGAGCTAAATAGTCATTTTGAAAAATCAGGTATAGAAAAATTAAAAGGTTTCCCTCTCCTTTCCTGGCAAAATGAAGATAGTTTTAATTTCTGGAACAATAACACTTACTATGTATATAATTCAAAGTACGGGAAATTAGATAAAATATTTTCCGTCGATGAACAAAACGAAAATCTAACTGTTGCACCTAATCAGAAGTATGCTGCATTTACAAAGTCGAATAATTTATTTTTAAGTATTAATGATAAGACAATTCAAATCACAAATGACAGTGATACTAATATTGTAAACGGTCAGGCAGTACATAGAAATGAATTCGGTATTAATGGCGGTATTTTCTGGTCACCGAAATCGAACTACATAGCATTCTATCGTATGGATCAAACCATGGTGACTGATTACCCCTTAGTTGAATTACAGTCTACGCCGGCAAAATTAAAAAATATTAAATACCCGATGGCCGGACAAACGAGCCATCATGTAACTGTTGGTATTTATGAAATAACATCCGGTAAAACAGTTTGGCTTCAAACCGGAACACCGCTTGATCAATATCTCACAAATCTATGTTGGTCGCCTGATGAAAAATATTTTTTTGTTGCTCATTTGAACAGAGACCAGAATCACATGGAGATGAAAAAATATGATGTAACAACCGGCAATTACATCAATACTTTGTTTGAGGAGAGAGATGATGAATATGTTGAACCGCTAAATCCGCTGATGTTTCTGCCAAATTCAAATAATAAATTTTTGTGGTTTTCCCAGAGGGACGGATGCAATCATCTTTACTTGTATGATGTTGAGGGAAACTTGATTAAACAAGTAACTCAGGGTAAATGGGTAGTAACAGATTTTAACGGTTTCGATAAAGACGGGAAAAACATTTATCTAACTACAACAAAAGACTCTCCATTAGAACGGCATGTTTATAAAGTTAATCTTGAAACCGGTAAAATGAATAAGATTACCAAGGTACCGGGCACGCATAATGTTATGATAAGTTCTAGTGATAATTATTTCATCGATTCCTATACTAATGTTTCCGATTCGCGTGTTATTAATCTTTTGAACAAGAAATATGATGTTATACAAAATTTGTTAACGTCTGAAAATCCATTAAAAGAATATAGTGTTGGCCAAACAAAAATTTATAGTATTAAAAACGATGAAGATGTTGAACTTTATTGCCGTATGATTCTCCCCCCGGATTTCGATGAAACAAAAAAATACCCGGTAATAGTTTATGTATATGGCGGTCCGCATTCACAAGGTGTAACAAATTCTTTTGGTGTAGGACGTTACCACTTATGGTTCCAAATGATGGCTGAGAAAGGATATATTATTTTTGAATTAGATAATCGAGGCACATCCAACCGCGGAATAGATTTTGAACAAGCAACTCATAGAAGATTGGGTACTGTTGAGGTTGCAGATCAAATGACCGGTGTGAATCACTTAAAATCACTTCCTTATGTCGATTCCGAAAGGATAGGCGTGTATGGTTGGAGTTACGGCGGATTTATGACAACATCATTAATGCTGCGTACAAATGGTGCCTTTAAGGTAGGTGCTTGCGGTGGAGCGGTTATCGACTGGAAATTTTACGAGGTCATGTACACAGAACGATATATGGATACTCCGCAAACTAATCCAGATGGTTATAAAGAAGCATCATTATTAAATTATATTGACAACTTGAATGGAAAATTATTGTTGGTACATGGTACATCGGATCCTACGGTAGTTTGGCAGAACACCCTTTCATTTGCGCAAGCGGCTGCACAAAAAAATAAACCGCTCGATTATTATCCGTACATTGGTCACGGGCATGGAGTTGGAGGCAGAGATGCTCTTCATCTTTACAACAAGATTACAAACTATTTCTTAGATAATCTCTGATGCACATGTAATGAAATCTTTTATTTACAGTAGTATACAAATTGTTTATTTTCCATTAAAAAATATCAATATTAATCTTATATGGCGACTGGTATAAAATCCGAAATTATTATCAGGTTAAACGAACTAATCGAATTTGCGAAAAAAGGCGACGAATTTTTTCCGGATGAAATTTGCAATTTTTTAGCTAACGATTACGACCTTCAAGCTGCGGTTGTTTTTTCCGTAGACAAAAATAACTCACTCACTGTTCTTGGCAAATCCAACGGGGCGAGAAAGAACTTTGTTAAGGGTTCAGTCTTTATTTGCAGTGAATGTAAGATGATAAAAGATGAGTCTGAACGGGAATTTTTATTCGACTCCAACTGCAAGGCCCAAATCTCAGATTATTTGATCAACGAAGGATGTGTACAAATAAAACCTTCCGGAAATGAAAAAATACTTTTCAAGATTGCAAAAAAATCTACGGTAACTAAAGCTGAAAAAGATTCTCTCCTTAGAATAATAAACCTGATCAGCTTCATCTTCAAAATCTGGAGCGAAGTTAAAGGCGGAGTTACAATATCACCTTTCAATATTTCAAAATTAATTGGCGATGCTTCACAAGAATTAAAGAACAACGCCAACTCAATAATCGGATTTACTTCCATTCTTAGCGAAGAAAATCTCTCTTCTTCATATTCCGAATATTTAAATTCGATTAAAAAGAATGCTCAAAGTATTCTACTTAATGTCAATGATTTAAATGAAATCTCAAAAGCAGAATCGGGCAGTTTAACCACATCAATCAAAAAAGTAAGTATTCAAAATACAGTCAATGATATTGTAAATTTATTCAAGAATAAACTTGCCTCTCATAATGTAACTTTTAAAGTTTCTATCCCTGAGAGTCTTTCAAAACAGATAGATATCGACGATCAAAAATTAAGATATGTTTTGAGCAATCTGCTTTTTCTCTCTTCCAATCTCACTGAAAGCGGAGAAATCACTGTTAGTGCCGAGATAGTACCAAACAAGAAAATAAAATTCACAATTGCGGATAACGGTTTAACATTAAACAGCGAAGTTCAAAATCATCTCTTTGAACCATTTGCGCTTTCAAAAATAAACGAGATAAAAATCACAAGTTTAGGCGGTCTAAGCTTAACTTTAGTTAAAAAATACGTAAATTTCTTAGGGGGAGAAATAAATGTATCGGGTAATACCGGCAAAGGTACAATATACAATTTCACAATAAGTGGAGAAGTGATGTCTCAAATAGAATCGACAATATCTCAGCTACCAAAACCTACTACCAAGAATAAAGTCTTAGTTATTGAGGACGATTATGCAACATCAAAGCTTCTCAGCAACTATTTGAATAAATGGGGATACGATCCTACAATAGTTAGCACTGAAGAGCAAGCGTTCACAATAATTAATAATGAACATTTACTTGCAGTTATTTTAGATATTGAGATTCCGAATGCTAACGGACTTGAACTTCTCAAGAAGATACATGAACATCATAATACTAAAAATGTACCGGTAATTGTCTGCTCTATTGAACCGGAACAGCAAAAAGCATTCATGATGGGTGCTGTTGAATATTTTATAAAACCAATCAATTATAATTACCTTGTTGAAGTATTGACGAGTTATAAGCTACGTAAAGATTCCAATATTCTTTGCGTTGATGATGATTTACCGACTTTGAATTTAGTTAAACAAGCTATCGAGATTGCCGGTTTTAATGCTGTTGCTGAAAATGTTTCTGCTAACGTGATGAACTTAATAAAAGATAAACAAATTGATCTTGCGATAGTTGATCTTGATATGCCCACTCCAAATGGATTTGAACTGATCAAAATAATTAAATCTGAAAAACGTTTTGCTCATTTACCAATCATAATTTACACCGGTAAAGAAAATTATCGTGAGGATCTTTATAAGATTGAAGGATTGTTTGAGGAACTGCTTGATAAACGTTCTACCAATATCGAGGACCTTGCCGATACTATTAATGCGATGATAAATCGTTACGAGGTACCTCCGCCGGTTAGCGAGGTGATTCATAAAAAAGGCGGCACTAAAATATTATTGGCTGAAGATTATAAACACTCGCAGATTATTGTTACCCGACTTCTTAAGAAAAATAATTTTGAAGATATTGTTGTTGTTGAAAACGGTGAAGATGCTGTTAAAATGGCAAGAGATGATAAATTTGATTTGATATTGATGGATATGCAAATGCCTATCATGAACGGTTTTGAAGCTACAGAAAAAATCCGTTTGATACCCGAATATAAAAGTACACCAATTATAGCTTTGACAGCATTTGCTATGAAAGGTGACCGGGAAAAATGTCTTGAAGCCGGGGCTACCGATTATATTCCCAAACCAATCGACAGCAAAGAATTTATCGAAAAGGTAAAATACTACACTAACGCATAGAAATAAATTTCTTGTAGAGTTTTTCCCTAGCTGTCTAAGTATAGATTTTACTACCTATATCGATTACCTTTGTTTATATAACTGATTAGTTCCTTCCTTTGCGATCACTGCGCCTTCTTGGCGTCTTCGCGTTTATCCGCCTTTGGAGTGATGAAAGATTTTTGACAGTCAAATAATTTTTCGGCTACTCTAATCTATAATTATAGGTCAAATCCGTGTAAACTTTTATATTTGCACATCATTTTTGATTACTGGGAGATGAATTGGAAAATATTCGTGTTCGTTTTGCACCGAGCCCTACCGGTTATTTGCATGTCGGCGGACTTCGTACAGCACTTTACAATTATCTTTTTGCAAAAAAGAACAACGGCAAATTTATTTTACGAATTGAAGACACCGACCGCAATCGTTACGTTGAAGGTGCAGTAGAAAATTTAATTAAAGCTCTCAAATGGGCTGGTCTCGATTACGATGAAGGTCCCGATGCCGGCGGTGATTTCGGACCGTACATGCAATCACAGCGATTAGATATTTATAAAAAACATGCAGACGAATTGATTGCAAAAGGTCATGCTTATTATTGTTTTTGCACTCCGGAAAGATTACAAAATTTACGCGCTGAACAAGAAAAACAAAAACTTCCGCAAGCAAAATATGATAAACATTGTTTGTCGCTTTCAAAATCCGAAGTTGAAAAGAATTTACAAAGCGGGATCCCGTACGTTGTCCGTTTAAATGTTCTGCCGAATCAAAAAATTGTGTTTGATGACATTATCCGGGAGCGTGTTGAATTTGATAGTAATAATGTTGATGACCAGGTGTTGATAAAAAGCGACGGCTACCCTACTTATCATCTCGCAAATGTAGTTGATGATCATCTCATGCAAATAAGCCATGTTATACGCGGCGAAGAGTGGCTCTCCTCTACTCCCAAACATGTTTTGTTGTATGATGCATTCGGATGGGAACGACCGAAGTTTGCACACTTGCCATTACTGCTCAATCCCGATAAATCAAAACTTAGCAAGCGGCAAGGCGATGTTGCAGTTGAAGATTACCGCGATAAAGGATTTTTGAAAGATGCACTCGTAAACTTTGTTGCTCTGCTCGGATGGAACGCCGGTGACGATAAAGAATTTTATTATATGAACGAGCTGATTGATAAATTTTCGCTTGAGCGTGTTAATAAATCCGGCGCTGTCTTTGATCTGCAAAAATTGAACTGGCTTAACGCCGAACATTTACGAAAACTTTCTGATGAACAATTATTAGTTTTACTCAAAGAAGAAATTTTGCATTCTGAGTTCAGCTCTCTGAACTTAGCTGACGAACATTTACTACTTATCATTTCCGCGATGAAAGAGCGTGTAAGTTTTGTTAAGGAATTTATAACAACTTGCCAATATTTCTATACTCCACCGGTAGAGTATGAACAAAAGTCAGTAGAAAAGAATTGGAAACAAGAAACACCGGAACAATTGAAAAAATTACGCGATTCTTTTGCCTCTATTGATAATCCAACAAAGGAAGATTACGAACATGCTCTTGCTAAAACAGCAGAAGAATTAAATGTTGGGAAAGGTAAATTGATTCATCCGCTTCGCCTTGCAGTTTCAGGACAAAGTACCGGACCCGGAATGTTCGACTTACTTTTCATTCTTGGCAAAGATGAAGTAATTAAAAGAATTGATACTGCAATAAAAAAAATTACAATCGTCTGATAATAGATTTAATTTGTTTTTCTCTGTGTTATTTTTTTTCACGAAGGAACACGAAGAAGGCACAAAGCACTTTGCAATAGACTTTTAAGATATTGGTTGAATGAAATTTATTTCCGTCTGTTGACAAAAAACTGAACTTCAATTAATTTACCCAAAGATTTTCAGGAACTAATCTTCCACTCTTCCAAGTTTCTTAGCGGCAGAATATTTGTGAGGGCATAAATGATTTCTTCTACGGTACATTCTTTTCAAACATCGTTGCTTAATCTTGTCAATCAAACAAATTATTTTAATTCTGCCCTACCGCCAAACCAACACACGCAAAAAATTTTTGTGAATAGATTTGACAACAATCTTTACTTACGTGTCGAACGAAAAGACTTGTGGTTAAGAGTCCGGTAGACTGCAGAGTTCAAGGATGATAGTTATACAATGGATATTTTTAAATACTTTGAAAAACAAACGAATTCAAAAGCATTGGAACGTAGATACTTGTCCATCTCTCTGGCGGAACTATGTCCTTTAATCAATAAATCAATGCAGTATAAGTAATAGTTAGACATATTACATAAGAAAATGAAAGAAATTAATAATTCTGATGAAAATAATTCTGAAAAATTACAAGCTGAAATAGCGTATAAATATATTATGCAATTACGTAATTTAGGGGCAACTAATTTGTGGTCGAGGTCTAATGTAATGTTGGTATTACAAGGCGGTTTACTTGCATTTATTGCTGGAAATTTTTCTTCTTTGATAGTTGATAACAGAATTATTCTTATTGCTTTATCATTTTTTGGTTTACTTATATCCTTTTTTTGGTATCGGCTTACCAAAGGTGGTTCATTTTGGATTGAATACTGGCAGAATAAACTGCGAGAAATAGAGAATCAAGTAGTTGGTGAAATTAAAATATTTCGGAATCATCCAAGTATGTTAAAAAATAAAAATCAACAAAGTAAGTTAAAAAATATGGGGTATACGTCTACTAGAAGAATACTTAAACAAGTTTCATTTATTACAATAATTCTATGGATCATTCTACTCTGCTATGCTGTTTTTTATCAACCTAGAACCCCCTTGTAAAAAATGGTAAGTATATGTATTGAGTAGTAATTATGGCTAACAAACCGCTCAACACGGACAGCGTTTTTCAGTGCGGCATTGTTCTAATTTTTGTGTTGAGTTTACAAACTAAGTTGCTTATCAAAGTAGTTCGTTCTAAGAAACATTTTTATAAATAGAAAGTTGTTGCGACTATTTGACATTGCTGTTTTGGGCTGCCGGTTAGCAGTAACGCCGTCCGCTAGGTAGCGAAGAATAATTATAAAAGGGAATTATAAATTGTTTGGTCGTACGATAAATACATTCGTTTGCATTATTTTAGCGCCCTTTCTGTTTGATTGTGGATATACAAAATTATCAACAACAAAACTTGGTGATTCAAGTTTGACAACTCAATATCCGGAACCTTTTGAAGTAATTTATAAATCGGCTAATAATGAATTTAACTCTGCTAACAGTTACATAAAAAAAGATCTGGTACTTGATGGTTTTGCAAAAGCTTCTTTTTCCCTATCTGATAATGATAAAATTAGAATTTATGAAATTGCTAAAGATATCGATTGGATAACACTTCCCGGTAGTATTGGCATGACTTCGGTCTCAGGTTCAAATCAACTTTGGATAAGGTTCGGAGATATTGAAAAAAATGTTTCTTGGCATTTTTCTGGAGACAGTCCAAAAAATGAAAACGAAAAGTTATTAATGAAACTCGAAATTATTCTAAAAGATATACTCTATAATAATTCGGCTTATCGTTCATTACCTAAGCCACGAGGTGGAAGATTATAATCAACTCTACCTAACTTCTATTAAAAGTACAGAGTCCCCAATATCCCGATAAAATTCATTGGGATGCAAAATGCGCAAAGGCATCGGGGCAAGCAAGAAAAAAATCCCTCGCCGATTTTAGTATTCCGAGTTCAACGTGCAATTTATTTTTCTTTCAAGAATTGGTTAACCGAAGCGGCTACTCTTCTACCGTGATTAATTGCGCGCACAACAAGCGAAGCACCGGTCATTGAATCACCGGTTGCAAAAAATCCGGGTTCTGTTGTTTTGTAATCTTTATCAACAACAATGTTTCCTCTGTTATCGGTTGCAATGTTTAGTTCCTTCACAAGATTTCCGTGCTCAACATGCACGAAACCCATCGCAAGCAAAACTAAATCGGCTTTCATCAAAATATTTGCATCGGGCACTTCAACAAATTTTCTCATTCCGTTTTTATCCGGCTCGGTCCAATCCAGTTTGTTAAAATTAATTCCGGCAACAGTTCCATTGTTGTTCTCAAAATTCTTTGCAGTAAGCGACCAATGCCGTTCGCAGCCTTCATCGTGCGAAGAAGACGTGAATAAAATTTGAGGCCATTGGGGCCATGCATTGTACCCCATTCTTTCTTTCGGTGGCTGCGGAAGAATTTCAACTTGCGTAATTGATAATGCACCTTGTCTTTTCGATGTGCCGACACAATCAGAACCGGTATCGCCGCCGCCGATAACAATTACGTGTTTCCCTTTTGCGCTGATTCTTTTTTCTTCGGGAATATGATCACCGGCATTCAATTTATTCTGCTGCGTTAAAAATTCCATCGCATAATGAATTCCCTTCAACTCTCTGCCGGGTATTTCCAAATTTCTCGGAATGGTTGCACCGGCGGCAATTACAACAGCATCAAAAGTTCTTTTGAGATACTTTGGAGAAATATCGATTCCAACATCAACACCGGGTTCAAACACAACGCCTTCGGCTTTCATCTGTTCCAATCTTCTATCGATTATCCACTTCTCAAGTTTGAAATCGGGAATGCCGTATCTCAACAACCCGCCGATGCGGTCGCTCTTTTCAAAAACAGTAACATCGTGACCGGCAAGCGAAATTTGTTGAGCTGCCGCAAGCCCGGCTGGACCCGAACCAATTACCGCAACATTCTTTCCGGTTTTAATTGGAGCCGGCTGCGGTACAATCCATCCTTCTTTCCATCCCCTTTCAACTATTTGCAGTTCGATATGCTTAATCGAAACCGGTGATTGATTAATCGAAAGTGTGCAAGAATGTTCACACGGCGCGGGACAAACTCTTCCCGTAAATTCAGGAAAGTTGATCGTGGAATGAAGAATATCGAGCGCGGCTTTCCACTGATTGCGGTAAACCATATCATTCCAATCGGGAATGCGGTTGTTAACCGGGCATCCGTAAGAATGGCAGTACGGAATTCCGCAATCCATACAGCGCGCAGCTTGATTTATAATTTTATCTTCCGGCAGAAGAGATTCAAACTCTTTAAAATTCTTTACCCTTTCTTCAACCGGCAGTTTAGAAGGATTCTCTCTTTCAAATTCCAAAAATCCGGTAGGTTTAGCCATTGAACACCTCCTCTGTAACAGCTACTGTTTCAATATCAGGATACTCGCTAAGTTTCATACGCTCGAGAGATTTTCTGTAATCTATCGGCATCACTTTTACAAACATCGGCAGATTCGATTCCCATTTAGTCAAAATTTCCATAGCAAGCGGACTGTTGGTATAACTATAATGTCTTTCAATCATTGTTCTCAAAAACAGTTTATCATTTTCGTGCCATACGCTTTCAAGATCAACCATATCGAGATTACATTTTGTATCGAACAACTGCGATTGATCGCGAATATAAGCGATACCGCCGCTCATGCCGGCGGCAAAATTTTTACCGGTTGAACCGAGACAAACAACAATTCCGCCCGTCATGTATTCACAGCCGTGATCACCGATTCCTTCAACAACTACTTTTGCACCGCTGTTACGAACTCCAAATCGTTCGCCGGCTTTCCCGTTGATGTAAACTTCTCCGGCAGTTGCACCGTAAAGTACTACGTTTCCGCATATAACATTATCATGCGGAGTGAATGCAGATTTTTCAGGCGGTACAATTATTATTCTTCCGCC
>DYJK01000039.1 GCA_020723165.1 Melioribacter roseus
TAAGTTTTACTTTTTGCAATTCTCTAGTATTCGATGAGCCGGTCAAATACATAATTTTTTTAACTGTATCGAACCATTGATTTATAAGATTTATGACTCCATCTACACCATTGTTAATTACAGCTTGTAGAATTAATCTTGCAGATGCAGCGTAATCGGCCCCTGATGCAATCGATTTTGAAATTGCAATCCCATCATTGATTCCGCCTGAAGCAATCAAGCTAAATTTATAGTTCTTTTTCAATTCAGCCACTGTTTTTATACAGTAAGATGTTGGTAAACCCCATTCAGAAAAATAATTAAGATTTTCTTTGTTCCTTAGTTGTTCTACCGAAGCCCAGCTTGTACCGCCCGAACCGGCAACATCAATCCCTTTTACACCAACATTCAGCAAATCTTTGGCAGCTTTTTTCCCTATTCCAGAACCGACTTCTTTAGCAAAAACCGGGATTTTAATTTTTCTACAAATCTTTTCCAAATTTTTTAATGAGCCCGAAAAATCCGGCTCACCTTCTTTTTGTAATAATTCCTGGAGCGGATTGAAATGGATAACCATCGCATCTGCTTCAACTAATTCAGCTAGAAATAAAATTTCTTCAACCGGTTTTTTTGATTTAGCTATTTGCGCTGCACCAATATTCCCCAGTACCGGTACATTCCCGGCATTCTTTCTAACCACTTTATATGTAGAGTGAAACTTTCTATTTTCTAAAGCTTGTCTCTGACTGCCAACGCCAATCGGTATATTTAATTCTTTTGCTGCAACGGCTAAATTTTCATTTATTTTTTCTGCTTCGCCCGTTCCACCGGTCATACAAGAAATCAAAAATGGAAAGCTTATTCTCTTCCTCAAAAAGGTTGTGGATAGGTCTATTGAATTATAATCAACCTGGGTAACCGCATAGTGTTCAAATTCATAATTCTCGAATCCGTTCGTTTTAGTTTTAAATTGAACATCATCAGTTAAGCATAGTTCTATATGGTCTTTTTTTCTTTTTTCGGTGTTATCGTGATTCATAGATGAAATTAATTTACACTTTAAAATAGAAATTTTTCTGCTTATACACTGAATATTATGAAAGTGAGCAGACTAAATTCATTATTGAAACTCCATTTTATTTAGAATAAATTGCTCACCAAAATTTCACAATCAAATGGTGGGAAAATGTCTAAACCCCGTTTATCGTTTTGGCAAATTTGGAATATGAGTTTTGGTTTTTTAGGAATTCAATTCGGATTCGCTTTACAAAATGCAAATGTTAGCAGAATATTTGAGACCCTGGGTGCAGAGATTGATAAAATACCAATACTATGGATTGCCGCACCGATAACGGGACTTATTGTGCAGCCAATCATTGGACACATGAGTGATAAAACATGGAACCGGCTTGGAAGAAGAAGACCATATTTTCTAAGTGGTGCAATTTTGGCTTCGTTAGCAATTTTAATTATGCCTAACTCTCCTTATTTATGGTTTGCCGCCGGTATGTTATGGATAATGGATGCTTCAATTAATATATCTATGGAACCGTTTCGTGCTTTTGTCGGTGATATGCTTCCTTCCGAGCAACGTACAACCGGATTTTCTATGCAAAGTTTTTTCATTGGTACCGGTGCAATTGTTGCTTCAGCACTACCGTATGTGATGACAAATTGGCTTGGCATATCTAATACTGCACCTAAAGGAGAAATTCCACAGTCTGTTAAATTCTCATTTTATATTGGTGGCTTAGTTTTTTTCTTTGCTGTACTATGGACTGTTTTACGGTCAAAAGAATATTCCCCTGAAGAATTAAAAGCTTTTGCTGATGCAGAGAAAAAATCTAATACTACAAATACTAAACATTATTCTGAAGAACAGATCGGTCATAAATTACTTTACCGTAACGGGCTAATATGGATAGTTATTGGAATGGTATTGCTTCTTCTGTTCAATTATTACATTTATATCGATTTAGGTCTGATCGTATTATTTGGCGGAATAAGTGTTTTCGGACTTTTGCAATTGGCAGCCGGTTATCTAAGTACCGGAAAAAGAAAAAACGGATTTGTAGAAGTGATTAATGATCTTTACAAAATGCCGAAAACAATGGTGCAGCTCGCATATGTTCAATTCTTTTCATGGTTTGCATTGTTTGCGATGTGGATTTACACTACGCCGGCAGTTACACATCATATTTACGGGGCTTCGGATAATACATCGGCACTTTATAATGAAGGTGCAAATTGGGTTGGTGTATTGATGGCAGTATATAATGGTTTTGCAGCAGTGATGGCTTTTGTCATAATGTGGATTGCAAAAAAGACAAATAGAAAGTTTGTGCACATGTTGAGTCTAATAATCGGTGGACTTGGATTAACATCATTTTATTTTATTAAAGATCCTCAATTACTTTTAGTATCCGAGTTAGGAATTGGATTAGCGTGGGCTTCAATACTTGCAATGCCGTATGCAATCTTGACCGGTTCGCTGCCGCCGCACAAGATGGGTGTTTACATGGGGATTTTCAATTTCTTTATTGTTATTCCACAGATTACTGCTGCTGCCATACTTGGATTCTTTGTACGGACATTGTTCGGGAATGAAGCTATTTATGCTTTATTATTAGGAGGGCTCTCAATGTTTGTTGCTGCTCTTTTAGTTTTACTAGTAAAAGATGTTGACGAGATAAAAAAATAATTTTAATAAAAAGCAGAAAGCCCGGTATAAACGGGCTTTCAATCATTTCTTTCTTGTAAACTCAATATTGATTACAAAATCATAAAGGAATTTTTCCTTTGAATTCCTGAAATCAAAAAACCTCACTAATATAATTCTTTCAATTTCATTTGAACTTTCTACGAAGAGTTTTTCCATTACTTTATAATCTTTTTCTACATACCAATCAACATTATTTAAACCCCAATTCTCATCGAGACATTTTTTAATTTCCTCGCCTTGATATATGAATTTATTTTTTGCTTCCGAAAGGTTATCCCCCTCGTAAATTTTAGATGTGTAATTCCCCGTTTCCTCATCAAGGAACGAATCAATTGAGCCAGGAAATTTTATTAAGGATCGATTTGAATCGTAAGAATTTTCGAGCAGAAGAAAATATGCTTTGCTGTGTGCTGATAAATAATTAAGGATAGAACAAAAAGTAGAATCACCTTCATAGGTTAGAGAATTTGCTGATGCAAATGCATACTGGAAAGTGTATTCGCCAACCGACGCTGAATCACTTACGATGTATAACAGCCAATCACCCGATCCCGGGATTTTGCTGATTATACTTGCAATGTTTGACTGACCATCGACACTCTGTTTGAATATTTCTCCTTTTGGAGACACAAAAAATAACCGCGGCAAAAAGTCATCTGATTGGACTATAAAGTTAACCGACTCACCTTCATAAAGAGAAATTTCATAACCATCATATCTGCCAAAATCGGGTTTGTATTTATCTGTTAATTTTAAACTCCCTTTAGTTTCATTAAACTCAATTTCATATTGAGCCGATGAAACTGAAAGGAAAAAAAGAAAAGAAAATAAACCGATAAATAATTTTATATACATATCAGTGTCCGGCTGGTATAGTTTTACTTTTCAGTTTTGAAGTAGTGGTATCCTTTACCATAAACCAAAGTAATGCTGATATCAAAAGTGTAGCAAAACTGATTATGAAGATAATATTCTTGTCGCTTGAATTTTGAATAAATGTTCCCAAAACCAAACTAGCAAACAGTTGCGGCAGCACGACAGATAGATTAAAAATACCCATAAATAAACCCATTCTATTTTTATTTACCTTCTCAGACATAATTGCAAATGGTAGACTTACAATAGCCGCCCAACCAATTCCGCAGACAGCCATAAACAGCCAAACTAAAAATGATGTTGAACCAAAGAAAACTATTCCTAAATAACCTAATGACATAATTCCAACAGCAATAATATGAGTTTTAACACGGCCAATTTTTTCAGTGACCGGTTCTAAAACCAAAGCTGGCAGTAAAGCTCCAACTGCATTCAATACTAAGAATGATATCGATAATGTGATACCAATTTGTTCACTATCGGTTGTAATTTTTTGTTCAACATAACCAATCATATAAACAAACATAGTTTGAACGCCAATCCACGAAAATGAATGGGCAAAAAGTAGTTTTAAGTATTGGTTCCAATCTGTTTTTGTTGATGAATCACCTTCTAAATCGACTTGTGCTGTTTTTAATTCCCTAGTTTCAGTAATAAATAACATTGGTATAATGGAAAATGCGAGAACAAGGAAAACACCAAAGTAGATCAAAAAATAATTACCGAATATTGCACCAATTGCATAAGCAAGTACCCCAAATGATCCTGAAATTGTCTGCATCCACGTGTAACCTTTTGTTCGCGGTACACCATCGGGTGTAACATCTGCAATTATAGACCGTGTAGGATTAAAACTGATATTAATAGCAAGGTCAAGAGTTAAAGCTACGCAAACAGCCACAATAATTATATTATCCAGACCTAAAAAATTACTTATAACATCAATGTTGGGCAGTGCAAACAGCATTAGTGCTGCTAATGATCCTCCTATTAAAATGAATGGTCTTCTTCTTCCTCCCCAGAACCAGACATTATCGCTGATCAACCCGATAATTGGTTGACCAATAATACCGGCTAAAGGACCGGCTGCCCAGACAAATCCAATTTCGTGTAGATCAAGATTGTACTTTGTTCTCATCAACCAGCTTAATGCAGCAATTTGAATTGATAATGCAAAACCCATAGCCGTTGCCGGCAGACTTAAAACAGAATAGAAAACGTTGGATAATTTTTTTTGGATTTCTAACATGAGTGCCTCTCTCATTTCAGTGTTGTGTAAAAATAGAAAAACTGCATCAAATTCCGAATAATTAAAACCTGACTTTTTTTAGTAATGTCTCATACCCGAATGTAATACATTCGCGGATTATTGGAATGCCGGGCAATTTTAACCTTGGGAGACCGAATCTCAAACTGTATATAGGTCTGAACAGAAACAATTCTTTTTTAACCGGTTGAAAATTTTTATATGCACAGAGATATTCAAAACCGTTGATAGACATACCGGTACTGTAATGAAGTTTTATTTCGTCAACATAATCATACTTTTCGCTAAGAATACTTGCTAAACCTTTTAGTAATTTTTTAGGAAGTAGATGCAGATAAGGAATTATTTTTAGAAAACTCTTTGCTATTTGCTGATGACCGGCAAACGGTGAATATTTGGGCGGAAAACTGATAAACAGATAACCGTTATCTTTTAACATCGCATCGAGATTATCAAACGCAGTATATTTATCATGAACATGCTCAATCACTTCTCTCATGATTATAACATCAAATTTCTCTTCTATTTTAGTAGGCAGCGAATAGTCGGTAATATCGCCAACATAAATTTTCAGTCTATCATTTTTAAGTTTTGCTGTATCAGCCCGTTCTTTGCTAATCTCAACGCCGACTACATGAATACCAATTTCCATTAAAACATCCATTAATCCGCCTTCCGCACAGCCAACTTCGAGTACGGAACATTTATAAAAATCCGGTATATATTTTTGAAGGTACGGTAGTATATAATTTTTCGTGTATTCTTTTTGTTCGTAAAAGTGTTTCTCTGCCATATAAATATCTTTGTGTTTTTGATTTTTCCTTTACATCAAAGATAATGTTTACCGGTTCTACTCAAAAATAATTTATTAAAAATTTGAAATCGGATATTTTCTTGCATTTATTTAGCTATAGAAATAAATTTTGTCGGCAATTTTTGACTTATGTCTGAAAAACTCATTGAAAAGAATATTACGTCTAATAAAAAAGCAAAACATGATTATTTCATTTTGCAAACATATGAAGCCGGTATTGCTCTTGTGGGGACCGAAGTAAAATCATTACGCCAGGGCAAAGCTAACCTTGTAGACAGTTATGCCCTGATCAAAAATGGCGAAGTATGGTTATTAAACTCGAATATTTCTACTTATGATCAAGGTTCGATTAATAATCATGAACCGGTGCGAGAACGTAAACTGCTGCTTAAAAAGAATGAAATTAGAAAATTGAATAAAGCTGTCTCAGAAAAAGGTAATACATTAATACCGTTAAGATTATATTTCAAAGAAGGCAAAGTTAAAGTTGAGTTAGCTGTTGCAACCGGGAAAAGAAAATACGATAAACGAGAAGATATAGCTAAACGGGATTTAAACAGAGAACTTAAACGAAGATTCAAATAGGAGCTGATATTGAGTAAAAAAAGTTTCTTTCCATCACTTAACGAACAAATCGATCTGATAAAAAGAGGTACGTCTGAAATTATCCCCGAAGAAGAATTGATTCAAAAATTAGAAAGATCAATTAAAGAAAACATCCCTCTAAAAATTAAATTAGGATGCGATCCAACAAGACCGGATTTACACTTAGGGCATTCCGTAGTTCTCAGAAAGTTAGCGCAATTCCAGGAACTTGGCCATCAAGCAATTCTGATAATCGGTGATTTCACCGGCATGATTGGTGATCCCTCCGGCAGAAATTCTGCTCGTCCCCCATTATCTTTTGAAGAAGCTCGCGAGAACGGGAAATCTTACTTTGAACAAGCATCCAAAATATTACACCCTGAAAAGACCACGATTGTTTACAATTCCGAGTGGCTTAGTAAGATGAATTTTTCGGATGTAATTAAACTTGCATCAAAATATACCGTTGCTAGAATGCTGGAACGAGATGATTTTACAAAACGATTAAAAAACGGTGTACCGATAAGCATGCATGAAATACTTTACCCCTTAGCACAAGCAATGGATTCTGTAGCAATTGAAAGCGATGTAGAACTAGGAGGAACAGATCAGAAATTTAACCTATTAGTAGGCAGAGATATTCAGAGAGAATTTAATATTGCTCCACAAGTTATACTAACTATGCCATTATTGATTGGTACCGATGGTGTTGAAAAGATGAGTAAATCCCTTGACAATTATATCGGCATTAACGAATCACCAAAAGAAATTTATGGGAAGACCCTATCTATCCCGGATAACTTAATATATGATTACTTTTTATTAGCGACTGACATCGATAAGAATGAACTCAAATTAATTGAACAAGATATTACAAGTCAATCAATTAACCCTCGTGATATTAAAAGAAAATTAGCTAGAAAATTAGTTGAAATGTATCATACCGTTGAAGCTTCAATCGAGGCGGAACGTGAGTTTGATAATATCTTTATTAAAAAGGGATTACCGGATGAAATCCCTGAGTTTTTGGTTGACAGCAGTAAAAGTGAATTGGATATATTAGATTTGATTGTAAACGTAGGATTTGCTCCATCTAAAAGCGAAGCAAGAAGATTAGTAGCTCAAGGAGGTGTAAGTATTGACGGAGATAAAATTTCCGATATAAAAGAAATAATTAAGATCAATAAAGAAAAAATATTGAAAGTAGGTAAAAGAAATTTTGTAAAACTAATTTGTAAATAATAATTCCAGGAGGAACAAAAATTGTACGTACCAACAAGAATCTTTTTTACCAAAGGTGTAGGTAAACACAAAGAATATCTTGCATCATTCGAACTTGCACTTAGAAACGCCGGTATTGAAATATGCAATCTTGTATCTGTCAGCAGTATTTTCCCGGTTGGGGCTAAAACTATAACGAGAACACAAGGTTTAAAATCGTTAAGACCGGGTCAAATAACACACTGTGTTATGGCACGCAATTCCACTAATGAACCGAACAGACTTATCGCCTCTTCTCTTGGTGTTGCTATCCCGGCAGATAAAGCTATGTATGGGTATTTGTCTGAGCATCATCCTTATGGTGAAACTGAAAAGATAGCCGGAGACTACGCAGAAGATCTTGCTGCTACTATGTTGGCTACTACTTTAGGGATTGAATTTGACGCCGGGCGCGCCTGGAATGAAAGAGAACAAGTTTATAAAATGTCCGGTAAAATTGTTCGTTCATTTAACGTTACACAGTCTGCACAAGGTGATAAAAACGGTCTTTGGACAACAGTTATAGCGGTTGGTGTTTTATTACCATAAATAACATGAAAGCGGTTATTTATGTAACCGCATTTTCATTAAACCATAGATATGAATAATTAGACCGACAGAAAAGCCGATAATCATCGGTTCAATTGTTGCGATAAGTTCATTAACATAAATTTTTTGAATAATCACCCAGATTAAACTCGCCGCAGTTGCGGCAACAATTTCAAATGAAGCAAGGTTTCCTTTTATACGGAAACCTTCATAATATGCACCACCTATCAATAAAATAATCCCTGGAATGCAAATACTCCCAACTGTAAACCATATTTGAATAACTGATTGGATGCTATATGCCAATAGTATGGCAATTATGGCAGATAAGATGATCCCTATCCTGGTTAATTGGATAATTTTTTTCTGTTCAATGTTTATATAAAAGATTTTTGTTAGATCTCTGCTAAACGTTGTTCCACTTAAAAATAAAAAGCTGTTTGATGTAGATAGAATAGTCGCAAAGAGAGCAGCGTAGAATAAACCTTTTGTTCCGCTATCCAAAACAGTTTCTGCATAAACCGGGAAAGCAAAAACCGGATTGGTTATATCAGGTAAAGCTGCTTTAGCAAATAATCCGGTTGAAGTAGTCAAAAAATCGAAGAGCAGCCAGAGTAATACAGAAATTAATATCCCATATTTAGCTGTACTACTATTTTTTGCAGAATAACATCTTTGATGAAATCCGGGATCGGCAAAGGTCCATAGAGCAATTAAGAACCAAACTATCAGTTGGAATGTTGTAATGTTTCCGGTCAATGAAAGATGCTCTTTCGGTAATAAAGAAGTTATTTGCTCATAACTACCAATCTTTGATAGTGAGATAATTACAATTACAATAAAGCCAATGAACATCACGAAAAATTGAAATACATCGGTGTAAAGATCGGATTTGTAACCACTTCGAATTAAATAAACAGAAGAAAGTAGCGCTGCGATAATTAAAGAAACAAATAAATCAAGTTTGAATACCAGTTGTATTATACTTGCAACCATTAATAAATACGGCGCCGGCGAAACTAGGATAAAAATTAATACGGATGATACTATTGCTGTTTTTCTTCCATATACCGTTTCAATTTTCTCCGGTATTGTAAATAATGAGGCATTCCTAATCTTACCGGCAAATAAAAAAGCAAAGAGAATTGCAAATATGTAATATGGCAACCCTTGCGTAGTCCAGCTTGATATCCCGTAGTTGTAAGTAAATTCACCTATTCCTAATATTCCTCCATACCATGTTGATACATTTGTAAATATAAAAAGGAGTAACCCAACTTTTCGATTAGACAAAAAGAAACCAGCTTCACTCTTATCAGTTTTAGTTAATAATCCGATTATCAAAAGGATTAGGAAAAATGAAAGTATAATTATTACATCTAAATAACTAAAAGAGACCATTATTCTTCAGAGTTTCAAAATTTCTAATAACAAATATTTTACCGTGTTTTATTTTAAGTTTTACAACGCTTCCGGTAGTAATATTACTCGTGCTTTCTTTTTTACCAAATGGCAGTAAAATATTTCTCAGTTTATATTTTAATCCTACAGATGTTATTCTAGTTTTGTCATCAATCCCATAAATGGACAGCGTTTCATTTGCAACGGTATCTAATGAAACTTCACCTTTGTAAACATCCAGTAATGATTTTTCATGAATAATTCTGATTTTAATTTTACCGGAAAATTTAATAGCTATGCCAAGATTACAAAAAGAATGGTCTAACCGATCCCCGGTAACCCCAAGTAGAATTGCTTCACCATATTTTTTCTTCACAGCATATTTCAGTGCTTTTTCAACATCAGTATCATTCTGCCTCTTTAACTTTAAGATCTTAGTACGTTTCTTAAAATATTCAAGTACACTTGGTGATATAGAATCAAGATCGCCAATAACACAAGTTGGTATTACACCTATCTCAAATGCCGAATTAGCACCACCATCCGCACAAATTACATCACTATAACCTTTCTTTTGTAGAAAGGTTATAGTTGATTTTTTAGCTGCATAGCCATTTGCGATAATAATACACTTTTTCATAAGCCAACCGTCAATCCAAATAGAATGTTTCTTTCGGCTGCCGGGAAAAACTCTTTCCCAGTTGCATATGCAGCATATAAATTATTAAATAAATTTCGTATTTGTGTAAACATTTTAATCGAATTCGTATCGTTATTAAAATCAAATTCATAACCAACATAAAGATCAGACGTGAAATATGCCGGCATAACATTATCAAAATAATCATCGATACCGTCGTCATACTCATCTACGATCCCAGGATAGAGCCGAAGATATGTTTGAAAATTTTGTGCATAATTATCCGAGTAATATCTCCCAACATATTTTAGGGAAATATTTGCCGAGAATTTTTTATAATTAAATCTTACTACACCATTAAATAATAAATCAGGGAAACTGCTAATTCTATTATTACTAATATCAAGCAGCAAAATATTTTGACCCTTGTTGTATTTGATAAAAGTAGTGCCTCTACTAATGTAATTTTTACTATACATTCCATTGAAAATAAATTCAAGATTATCAAAGATTTTAACATTTCCAGTTAGTTCCACGCCTAAATGTATGGTCATATCAATATTACCGGTTATTGGTTGTCCGAATCTATCAACTAATCCTTGCTTCGTTATTTCGTTGTTGAACAGCATATAGTAGAGATTAATTGATGCTGAGATATTTTCCTTAACATAAGCTGATCCTATTTCAAAATCGTTCATCGTTTCAGGTTTTACCAAAGGTTTAGTGAAATCATAATAACCATAAACATCTATTCCAAATTGTGGGAAAGTTTTATCATCACTTGATTCAGCAGCATCGTAATAATTTTTTAATCTTGGCTCGCGTGTAACACGTGCAAATGAAGCATAAAAACTTAATTCAGGAGAATATCGGTAGTTGATTCCTATCCGCGGATTTAAAAAAAGATCATCAATAGTGAATTTGTTACCAAGATATTTCTCATTTTTTATTTTATAATTATGATATGCAAGCTGTACTTCTCCTAAAAGGTTTACATCATTGTTTAGCTGATAATTTTCATGCAAGTAAAAATTAAATATATCGTTTCCGCCTTCATAGTAATAATATTTATAATCTTTAGTTACTCCGGCTGGCAAATTTTCAGCATAATTTATACTTCCCCAATGAATAGAATTATGTAGTCTTAATTCGCTGCCAAGTATTAATTGACCTTTGTTGTGTTTAATGCTTATTCTCGGCAGCCAGCCCCATTGAGTATTTTCAACTTGTGCCCTGATTAAAGCATTAGTCGGAATCATTGTTGAATCGAATCCGTTTTCTTTTAATCTGAAATAGTCATCATAAAAAACGCTCCATGATCCATCGTAATCAAAAAACCCTTTACCGACTACCAGAAATAAAGCTGAGTTCAGTGTTACATCATCACTGATATTATATTCGCTTAATAACTCAAAATGCGGCTGTGAAAAGTTTTCTATTTCGTTAGGTCTTCTATCTAATGTATATGAATAACTGTTTGTACCAGCTTCCCAGTAGGAATAGTTTGCTTTCCGAAGATTTTTGTCTTCTATAACGAATTTTGGTAAACCAGTATAAGCAAGTCCATCTGCAATTAGTCCGCCGAACAGATTTATTTGAGTTGTTAATTTATCATCGTACCGAATAAAAGATAAATGATAAGATTTTAAATCTGCCCAGCTTAAATTTCGATAGCCACTGCTCATAGTATGAGAAAGTTTGGTATATATCGAATACTTCTCATCAATTAAACCTGATGAAACACTTATCGAATATTTTCGTGTATTATAGCCGCCATATTGCATAGATAATTCTTTGTGCGGCTTATCAGAGAACACCGATGTAATTAAATTAATCGAACCACCTATTGCAGCAAAACCGGTTATCCCTGACCCGGACCCTCTTTGCACTTGTATTAATTCAGTGCTTCCTAATAGATCAGGAAAATCGATCCAATAAACGTTATGATCTTCAGGGTCGTTCTGTGGTACACCGTTTATTGAGACAGAAATTCTTCTTTGGTCAAAACCTCGTATGCTTAAATAATTATATCCCAATCCATTTCCATTCTCAGAATAAAAAGTAGCGGACGGAGTGTAGCTTAAAAAATCGGGTATATCCTGGTTTGTATAACTGTTTCCGATATCTTGTCTATCGAGTTTACTAAAACTGATCGGCGTTATTCCGGCTTGAGCAATGCTTCCCTTTACAAGAACAGTTTGGCTTGTTATAATCTTACTTTCTAAGTAAAAATTATTCGTTTGATCGGTGAATAATTGACTAAAAGGAGATTCAACTTTATCGAATCCAATATAACTAACGACAATAGTATCGTTATTAGAAAATTGTCCTTTGAGAATGAAATTACCTTTCTCATCAGAAGCAACTCCGATTGATTTCCCTTTAACTAAAATATTTGCGGAAGGCAAAGGTAGGTTTGTTGATTTGTTAAGTACTTTGCCTTTTAATTCGATTTCTTGAGCAAAGCAATAAGATGTAATAATTAAAAAAATAATTAAGTATTTCATTTCTATTTCTCCTTGTTTTAGAGAAATAAAAAAGCCGTCGGGAAAACGGCTCAACTTAATTATTCTTCCCACCGTTTTCCTACGCTGGCATTACCCAGATCAGGTTCAAGGGTGTAATCTCAGCCTACGCTATATGCGATGGCACCCCTAACGACTTTTTATTTCAGTTATTAAAAGAACTTATTTATTGATTTTTAACTTCTGTCCGATTTTAACACGATCATTTTTCAAATTGTTCCAAACCATTAAATCGGCTACGAGAATATTATATAACTTTGCAATAGACCAGAGTGATTCGCCTTCTTTTACACTATGCAATTTATTGAAATTTTTTGAATCAATGACCGTATTTTTTGCCGGATTTGATTTATACACAATTAACTCTTGGCTAGTTCTAATTTTATTAGAAGATAGATTATTCCATAATTTAATATCCTTAACCGAAGTATTATATTTTTCCGCAATACCACCTAAGGTTTCTCCATCTTCAACTATATGAATGTTATTCTTTACTGTTGTTTTAGGAGAGGCAGACGTTTCTGATTCACTGCTGTTAGTTTTTGATGGAGAAAGATCGGAATAAATATTAAGCGTTTTTCCTGAGATTAATTTATTACTCGATAGGTTATTCCATTCTTTAACATCATCAATAGAAACATGGAACATCTCTGCAATCTCACCAATAGTATCACCTTTTCTAATGGTATACTTCAATAAATTTGATTCTTTTTTGCTGGTATTATCACCAAGTGAAACAACATTATTTTTCCCTTGAACACTTAGCATTTGACCGGCCATGATTTTATTTGATGCCAGGCTATTCCACTGCCTTATTTGCGCTGTTGTTACACCAAACTTCTCTGCAATCTCACCAATAGTATCACCTCTCTTAACCTTATACTTTGTAATTCTTGAGGATGTATTATTGGCAGTATAATTTTTTGCTAAATTTTTAGTATCACCGGAATATATAACAAGTTTTCTTCCCTTAAAGATTTTGTTACTTTTTAGATTGTTCCACTCTTTAATTTGTGACACAGATACACCATATCTGTTAGCAATACTTGATAAAGATTCACCATTTCTAATTCTGTGTTCAATCCACGTTTCCCCTGAATTGACAAAAAGAATTTCATTCTTTTCTTTCTCGTTCATCTGGTCTATCTTAGAATAATAATCAACTTTTTCGTTTGGTACATAGATGTTTAATTCTTGTCCTACTCTAACACGCGAGGTATAAGGTAGATTGTTCCAGTTCCTGATATCGGAAATACGTACATCAAAAAGATCAGCAATATCCGATAAATTATCTTTACTCTTCACAATATATTTTGTTGCTGTTTTACCTTCAGGTACGACAAACTCAACCGAGTCTGTAAGCATTTCCTGGTATAACTTGTTATAGTTCACATCTGAGTTATTTGTTAACTCAAGCTTATAAGAAGGATTTTGATCGAGCGCTGATATGTCTCCTTCAATAGCCGGCAAGATATCGGAGTTGATAGCTAAGTCTTCTATGTTAATTGTAGCAGTAGGTATTTTAAGTTCAGTGCCGATTTGCAGTCTTTTACGTGTTGAGATATTATTTGCTAATGCTAATTTAGATATACTAACATCATATTTAGCAGCTATTTGCGAAATTGTTTCACCGGGTTGTACGGTGTGCATTACATAAAGCAGTTTAGCATCATCCGGAAGATTATTTAAATTCTCAACAAAAGCATCATATCTCTTTGCCGGGACTTTTAACGGGTATCCCCCATTGTAATTCATTGGGGTGGAATTTTGTGTCAGTTCGGGATTCATATCTCTTAATAATTCCGTATTAATACCGGCACACTTTGCAAGAACATTAATATCAACAGCTTCGTTAATATTAAAAGTTGTAAACTCATGTGGTTTTTCATATTGGATATTAGTGAAACCAAATTTTTCCGGTTGGCTAGCGATCAAAGTTACAGCAATATATTGAGGCACATAGTTTTTTGTTTCTCTCGGAAGGAAGCGTCTCAGTTCCCAAAAGTTACTCGATCCTGAGCGTCTCATTGCTTTTCTTACTCTACCTTCGCCGCTGTTGTACGATGCGATTGCAAGGTACCAATCACCGAGCGAATAATAAAGATCTCTTAAATGTCTTGCTGCTGCACGTGTTGCTTTTTCGGGATCTCTTCTCTCATCCACATAAAAACCAATATCCAAATCATATAACCGTGCTGTTCCTTTTACAAATTGCCACATGCCTACTGCTTTAGCCCAAGACCGTGCCGAAGGATTCAAACCGCTTTCGGTCATGCTTAAAAATATTAACTGCTGCGGTACCTTTTCCTCCGCAAATATTTTTGCCATCATCGGGAAGTATTTGCCGGAACGTGATAACCACAACTCAATATATTTTCTCCCTTTGCCGGTAAAATATTCAATATACTGTTCGACATAATTATTTATTTCTAATGGGAAATCGCCAACTACAACAGTAACACTACTTTCATCTTTAACGTAAACGGAATCCTCTGTTATATCAATTTCATCCGGAATACTTTTATTCATCCATTCTTCAAGAGCGTTAATAGAAACATTTTCAGGTAATTCATCAATCTCCTTAACATAATTTTGATAATCATCTACTATAGCATTTTCCAATTCAATAAAAGATTCGTTTTCTTCAATATCAGGATAGTAACTTAGTTTATTGATAGTAGCTAATGACGATTCATAAAAATTCAAAGCGTCAATCTTAAATCCTAACTTTTGCTTATAGAGGGCATTAACGTAGTCACGTCTTGCTGTCTCCAGCATTTCGTTAGCTACTGAATTCATAGTTACTTTTAATGTATCGGGTGGGTAAATTTGTGTTGTCTGTTTAGTAGTATTTACTGAAGAACAAGCCGCAAGTGATAAAATTAATGCAGCTATTGGTAAGAATAGAATTTTTTTCACACACTCCCCAAAGTTTATAAACTCAGTTGCAATTTAATTTCTTACCAAAATTTTGTCAAGCTAAATATTACATAACAAAGGAATACCCGTTGTTAAATAATAAGTTAGCAAGTGTAAAAATCCGTCCTATCGTTAAAGAGGTATGTTAGAATGCTTTTTCTTTGGATTTGAATCAACTTTAGTTTTTAGCAATTGAAATGCAGCAATCAATCTTTGCCTTGTTTCACTTGGAATGATTACTTCATCTATATAACCTCTTTCAGCCGCAATATAAGGGTTGGCAAATTTTTCAATATACTCTGAAAGAAGTTGTTCAAGTTTTTCGGTTGGCTTTTTAGAACTAGAAATTTCTTTTTTGAAAATAATTTCTACTGCACCTTTTGGACCCATGACAGCTATTTCTGCACTTGGCCAGGCAAAATTAAAATCGCCCCGTATATGTTTTGAATTCATAACATCGTAAGCACCGCCATATGCTTTGCGTGTAATGACAGTTACTTTTGGTACTGTGGCTTCGCAAAATGCAAATAATAATTTCGAACCGTGTTTTATGATTCCATTCCATTCTTGTTCTGTTCCCGGCAAAAATCCTGGTACATCTTCAAGAACTAATAAAGGAATATTAAATGAATCACAAAACCTTATAAAGCGCGCACCTTTAACAGATGCGTTAATATCCAGAACACCGGCTAGTATTGAAGGTTGGTTTGCAATTATACCAACAGATACACCCCCTATTCTTGCGAAACCAACAATAATATTTTGAGCATAATCTTTATGAACCTCTAGAAATTCGTTCCGATCAACGATCAAACTAATAATCTCTTTCATATCATAAGGTTTGTTAGGATTACCAGGAATAATTTCATCGAGTTTGGGCTGCAGATAATTTTCCTTAAAATCAAATTCTAATTCGGGTGTTTTATCTTTCCAGTTTAGCGGAAGGAATGTCAACAACTGCCTGATTTTTTCTAAAACTTCTACTTCACTATCAAACGAGAAGTGAGCGACACCGCTTTTTGTTGAGTGAGTATCCGCACCGCCAAGTTCTTCAAAGCTGACTTCTTCATGTGTAACAGTCTTAACAACATTAGGACCGGTAACAAACATATAGCTTGTATTCTTAACCATAAAAACAAAATCTGTGATTGCCGGTGAGTATACAGCACCTCCGGCACAAGGACCAAGTACAGCTGAGATTTGAGGTATTACACCTGACGCGAGCGTGTTTCGTAAAAATATTTCTGCATACCCGCCAAGACTAACAACACCTTCCTGAATACGTGCGCCACCTGAATCATTTAATCCGATAACCGGTATACCGAGCTTTAGTGCCATATCCATAATTTTGCAAATTTTTTCTGCATGTGATTCCGATAATGATCCCCCAAACACTGTAAAGTCTTGACTGAATAATGCGGCATCCCTACCATTTATTTTGGCAAAACCGGTCACAACACCATCACCGGCAATTCTTTGTTTATCTAATCCGAAATCATTTGATCTGTGTTTTACAAATTCATCAATCTCGCGGAAGGAGCCCTCATCTGCAAGTAATTCAATTCTCTCCCTTGCTGTTAATTTCCCTTTTTCATGCTGGGCATTAATTTTATCAATTCCGCCGCCAAGTTTAGCTTCTTCTCTTAACCTTTTTAGTTCTTCAATTTTCTTTTGCATAACTGTTGAATATTATATTGAGAAATTAATCATACTATACGAGGGATTTTCCTTAATAGTATTTTCAATTTTTGTCCGCATAGAAATAAATTCAGCTTCATCAATGATTTCAATATTTCTTTCTTTCGTAAAATTTATATCAAAAGAGCCGATTATTTTCCCGGGGTCTTTTTTCATCAAATAGATTTTTTTAGAAAGGTATAACGCTTCAGTTATATTGGTAGTTGCTAACAGAAATGTGATTCTCCTGATATGATTTACTTTCAAGATAAGGTTATAAATTTCATATTTAGTTAATTGGTCTAACTTATCGAATGGTTCATCAAGGCAAATTAATTTGGGTGTACGGATTATTGATCTTGCTAATGATATTCTAAAACGGAAACCGGTACTTTTATTATTCGGGAAATGATTTTCATATCCCTCTAATCCTAATAATTTAACAACATCATGAAATTCAGATTCGGCAACATTATTATCCAATCCGAACAGAATATTTTCCTTTACGTTCAGCCATGGGAATGATGATGGTTCTCCGGGAATGAAAATTATATTCTCACTGTTATTTATTTCGCCTGAAGTTGGATCTTCTAATCCAGAAATTATCTTCAATAAGGTAGTCTTACCCGACCCTTGTGGTGCAATAATCCCGGTAATTAAATTTTCTGTTATTTGAAAATTTAGATCATCCAACAAGATTGTGTTTATACTTGATGTTCTTGTAAGCACTTTTTTTATGTTTTTTATTTCAATCATTCCCAGAAGAATATTTTTTCATTAATGTATTTTAGGATTATGTCACCAAGTAAAATTAAGATACTAATAATTAATGCGAACGAAAATAACGCCGTAAAATCCCGATATGTTAAAGCATAATAATAAACACCGCCAAGACCATTTATCCTTCCCACAAATTCATAAATCATTATTAGTACCCACAAGTAATAGTGAATGTGCTGAAGTTTGAAGAAAATAAATGGCTGGATATTTTTATATGCTACCTTTGAATAAAGTCTTATACCATTCAAACCCAAATTTCTTGCAACATCTAAATAATTATTGTTCACCATTTTTACCTGGTTAATCACTTCGAATGATAGCAAAAGTGTCGATACTATAATGCCGAAAACAATTTCGGCAATAAAAGAATCACCAAACCAGTAAATAAAAATGATTGCAAAAAAGAATGCCGGGAAGTAACGGAATATTTTTAACGATCCTAAAAGTTCCGGCAATTCAAATTTCAGTTTAATTAAATAAGGTGATTTAAAATGAATGGTAACATATGAAATCAAAAGAGAGAGATATATTACTGTTGTTGTCGATGCCAGTGACTCAAGGAAATTGTAATCACTCCAAATGTCAACTATCGATTCAGCAAGTAAACTTGGTTTGGGCAATAGTTTATTAATCGGTAAAATAAATTCGAACAGAACTATATAAACAAAAATTAGTACAGCTATTAATCGAAGTTTATCCTTAATCAATTTATTACCGGCTATTTATTTATTGTTAAAATATTGAGATGATTTGGTTAAATCAATTTTGAAAGAAAGGATTTAACTTTTTTTCATCACCTATTGTACTAATTTCTTCGTGACCCGGGTAAATAATAACATCATCGGGAAGAACAAATAATTTAGATTTAATAGAATTCATTAATGTGCCGTAATCCCCACCTTCTAAATCAGTTCTGCCAATGCTTTCCTTAAAAAGTACATCACCGGTAAAACAGATTTTTTCTTTTTCAAAGTAGATGCAATACTCGCCGGGTGTATGTCCGGGAGTAAATAAAAATCTGCCGGCTGAATCGCCAATATTTATTGAAATATTCTCATCGATAAACATGTCTGGCTGCGGTGAAGACTCGGCTGTTAAGTTATATATTTTTGATTGCTCTATTAAGTGATTTAGTAAGATCAGGTCCTTTTCAGGTGCTAACAATTTACATTTGTATAAATTTTTGCAGAAAGAATTTCCGAATATATGATCGAGATGGCAATGAGTATTAATTAGGTATTTAACTGATAATGTATTTTCTAAAATAAATTTCTTTAGTATTCCTTTTTCAATATCATCATAACATCCGGGGTCCAAAATAGCGGCTTCAAAAGTGACATCATCAAAAATTATGTAAGTATTTTCAAGAAACGGGTTGAAAACCATTTTTTTTACTTTAAGCATTATCTACCGGTAAAGTTCTTTTTTATTCTAGAAAACAATTTAGAAGTATAGCTTTTATAGTTGTCTTTTGTCTCCTCGATCGAGTCGCCGCCGAACTTGCTTAAAAATGATTTAGCCAAAGTCCATGCTACCATCGATTCGGCAATAACAGCACACGCCGGAACTGCTACGAAGTCACTTCTTTCGCGCCGCGCTTGAATCGATTTCATTGTTGATAAATCAATCGAGCCGATAGGACTCATCAATGTAGCAATCGGTTTCATTGCTGCACGTATTATGATAGGCATTCCAGTTGTGATTCCCCCTTCTGTTCCACCGGCACGATTTGTTTTTCGTGTAAATGTTTTATCTTTTATTATAATTTCGTCATGAACTTCAGAGCCATATTTTTCAGCCGATTCAAAGCCCGGTCCAATCTCCACTCCTTTGACCGCATGTATCGACATTATTGCATGTGCAAGGTCAGCATCAAATTTTGTTTCATATTGAATAAAACTCCCTAATCCAACCGGTACACCGGTAGCTATGACAAAAAAGGTTCCGCCTAATGTATCACCTCTTTTTTTAGCTAACTTAATTTTGTTTATGATTTTCTCTTCATGGATTTTATCTAAAACACGAACCGAACTTTTGTCTGATAACTTGCTGAGTAAATCCGCATTGTAATTTTTATTCAATTTATTTAATAGGAAACGTTCTGCATGACTAAACTTAGAATAAACGCCGCCGATCGATTCAACGAAACTTCCAATCTTAATTCCGAACTCATCTAAGAATTTTCTCGCAACCGATCCGGCTGCAACCCTTGCCGCTGTTTCTCTTGCACTAGATCTATCTATAGAGTTACGTATATCATCATAATTATATTTAGATGTACCCACCAAATCTGCGTGTCCCGGACGAGGAATAGTAATTTTTTCGAATTTATTTTTTACCGTTTCAACACTCATAATTTCGGTCCAATTTTCCCAGTCCCTATTTTTTATCATCATCGAAATTGGAGAACCGAGTGTCTTTCCATAACGAATACCGGAAAGTATTTCAACTTTATCGGTTTCAATTTTCATTCTCATACCACGGCCATAGCCGGCCTGGCGTCTTTTAAGCTGCTCATTAATATAATCCGCAGATATCTTTAAATTGGAAGGAATACCGCTGATAATTGTTGTAAGTGCTTGTCCGTGTGATTCGCCAGCTGTTAAAAATTCAATCATGTTATCCTATTGATATGTTTGATGCAAATATAAAAAAAGCGCCCAAATAGTGAGCGCTTTTTTTGCAACCTTTTATTTTTAGCTGCTTATCATTTTGGTATAGTAAGTCCAAGGATTATTGAGTTACCCTCTTTATCAACAACTTTTAGTAATACTGCCTGACCTTTTTTCTTTTCAACAATTGATTCAAAATCTTTAACAGAATTTACCGTCTTCCTATCAGCAGAAGTTATCACTAATCCTTCTCTTAATCCTTCATTGAATGATTTCCCAAATTGCTTTACATCACTTACCAAAACTCCATTTTCAACATCGTACTCTTTCAGTTCCGATCTGTCCATATCTTTAATAGTTAGTCCAATATCGTCAAATGAAACGGTTTCGTTATCAAGATTCTTCCCCTTTTTATTTTTATCCAATACATCGGTAACAATTTTTTCATCGCCTTCACGCGATTTCAACGTTACATATCTTTCCATTTCTTTACCGTCTCTAAAAAGAAGTAATTTAACTTCAGCCCCGGCTCTCTTTGATGCTATATAAGATTGCAATTCATTAGCTTGATTTACTGTCTTATCATCAATCTTCAAAATAACATCACCTTCTTGAACGTCTGCTTTTTCAGCAGCTCCGCCTTTTACTAATCCTTGTACAAGAACACCTTTCGGCTCGTTTAAACCGATTGCTTTTGCAGTTGCTGCGCTAACTTCGCCAATACTTACGCCAATATAACCTCGGCTTACTTTACCGTTAGATATCAAATCATTTGCGACTGACTTAGCAAGATTAATTGGTATCGCAAATCCATAACCTATGTATCTTTGAGTCATACCATCAGTGGCAATTGCAGAATTAACACCTATCACGGCACCATTAAGATCAACCAAGGCACCGCCGCTGTTACCGGGATTGATTGCAGCGTCAGTTTGAATAAAATTTTCTACTCCGTATCGGTCTTCAATAATATCAATATTTCTGCTCGTTGCGCTTACAATACCAGCTGTAACCGTAGAAGCAAGCGATAATGGATTACCAATTGCCATCACCCATTGCCCAACTTTAATTTTATCCGAATCGCCAAGGTAAGCGGCTGGTAAATTACCGGCATCAATTTTAATTACTGCTAAATCGGTAAGCGGATCAGTACCGATAACTGTTGCATCAAACTCCCTTTTATCATGCAGTGATACTGTAACCTGTTTAGCATCTTCAACAACATGGTTATTTGTTAAGATATATCCATCGTCGGAAATGATAATTCCGCTTCCGCCGCCTTGCTGTTCACGCGGTACATCATCTTTGAATGGGAAAAAGAAATGGAATGAATCAGGGATTTTATTTTTAACTGTAGATACAACGGTTACTTGAACTATTGAAGGTGTTACTGTTTGAGCTACATTAATGAATGCATCGTTAAATGCTGCTGCATTAGCATCTAATTTTTCTACCGGCGGTCTATCGGCACCAATTTTAACATCTCCGTAACTTGGTCTCACCCATCCAAAACCGGAGACTAATACAGCACCGAAAATAATACCAATCACAACCAGTGAAACTGTGCCTAAAATATTCTTACGCATTTATTTTTTCCTCCTAATTATACTATCTCTAATGATTTTAAACCTTTGAATTCATGGATATTATATTTTAAGAATTTTTCCAGTATTCTTATAATCTTGTTAAGGTTACCTTCTTCATACTGGATATCATTTTTTTTGTCACTTAGACAAAACAGCAAATTGAAAAGTTCCTTATTTATTTCAGTGTGTATCAGCCGGTCTTTACAGCACTCACTGCAAATAATGCCGGAATCATAATTTAGGGCAGCAGCATTTTCTTCATCAATATTTTTTCCGCATATCGAACATTTATGCACTTGGAATTCGTACCCAATTTCTTTTATGAAAAAGATTAGAAATTTGGCAAAAATTAATTTTGCTGATCTACTCGGATCATTAATTAAACCGAGAGCTTTTGCACTGCCAAGGTACAATTTATGATTGTTTTCATTTTCGACCGTTAGATTTGAGAGCAATTCTACTATTCCATTTGCGAATGCTATCCTCTCTAAATCCTCACCAATATTCTGGTAGTGCTTTATCAGTTCTACTTCACTGACTAATTGTACTTCTCGCGATTCTTTTTTGTACATGAGTATCTGAACATTGTTAAAAGTATCGATAACCAGGCCCGATTTAGATTTACCGGTCCTTACACCTTTAATTATCGCTGAAATTTTACCGTAATCTTCCGTGAAAAATTGAGCAATTCTGCTTGTATCGCCGTAATCAATTTTGCGGAGAACAATTGCACGGGTTTTGACCAATTCAGACATTTCTAAAATCGTAAGGTGGTTTGTGAAGTGCTTTTTCCGTTATAATGCCATGGATAAGATGATTTGGTGTTACATCAAAAGCTGGGTTATAAACATCGTAATCATCACATGTAATTTGCAAAGTGCCGAAGTTTGTTAACTCTTTTTTATTTCTTAATTCAATATTTATTGAATCACCGTTGGGAGAATTTTTATCGATTGTAGTAGTTGGTGCTGCTACATAGAAAGGAATTTTATGATAACAGCATAAGACAGCTAGATTATATGTCCCGATTTTATTAGCTGCATCTCCATTAACAGCAATACGATCGGAACCGGTTATAACGAGATCTACTTTACCTTGTTTCATCAACACAGCAGCTGTTGAATCTGTGTTGATTGAGAATGGTATTCCATATTTGTTTAATTCCCACGCTGTTAATCTCGATCCTTGCAGCAAAGGACGTGTTTCATCGGCATAAACAAAATCCACCATACCTTTTTCAAAGGCATATCGTATTACATTCAACGCTGTACCATTTCCGCCGGTTGCCAGTGCACCGGTATTACAATGCGTTAAAACTCTCGATTTCTTTTTAAATATTTCCAAGCCGTTCTTAGCCATTGCATTACACATATTTTCATCTGACTGATGAATTTTATTAGCATGTACTAGTAATAATTCATACACTTCATTTGAATTTTTATTTAGCTCAAAGATATTTTTCATTTCGCTTAAAGCATAAAAAAGGTTTACAGCAGTTGGTCTTGTTCTAAATATTCGATCGTAAGCATTATAGAATATTGCCGGAGTGTTATTATTTCTTATCGCGAGGGTCAGAGCATATGCAGCGGCAATACCGATTGCTGGGGCACCTCGTATTTCTAATTTTTCAATTGCCTCAGCAATTCGTTCATAATTGTCTGTAACAACAAATTCTTCTTTTAATGGAAGTTTTGTCTGGTCTATAAATTTTAGTTTACCATCAACAAATTCTAATGCCCGGATAATTTCCATATTAATCAAACTTCGATAATTCTCTAAACTCAATAAAGCGATTATGTATTTCTAAAAAGCTTAAATTTTCTAATCCCTTTGTGCTGAATTTTTCGACACAGAAGGATGCCATGATGCTGCCGTAGATAACAGCACGCTTCAAATTTTCAAACGAGAAATCTCTGTTCTTATGTAAGTACCCGGTAAATCCGCCGGCGAAAGCATCGCCAGCACCGGTGGGGTCATAAATATTTTCCATAGGATAAGCCGGTGCAGAAAAAATTGTGTTCTCACCAAACAATAGAGCGCCGTGCTCTCCTTTTTTAATTATCAGGTACTGTGGACCCACTTCGGAAATGATCTTTGCCGCCTTGATTAAGTTAGGTTCTTTTGATAGCAATCGAGCTTCAGACTCATTAATTATCAGAACGTTAACTTTCTTCAATACGTTTTGCAATTCATCATATGTTCTTTCGATCCAGAAATTCATTGTATCGCAAACAATAAATTTCGGATTATTAAGTTGTTCAAGTACGTTCAGCTGAAGATTAGGAGCTATATTTCCTAAAATTATAAAACTGCTTTTTTTATCCTTATCCGGAATAACCGGGTTAAACTTTTCAAATACATTTAAATGCGTAAAGAGAGAATCGCGTACATTAAGATCATAATGATATTTGCAGCCGTAACGGAAAGTCTTTGCACCTTCGACTATTTGTAAACCCTCTAAACCAACATTGTGTTCTTCAAGCATATTTATGTGTTCTTTCCCGAAATCATCACCAACGACACCAACAATGTTAACGGGCCCGGAGAAATAACTAGCTGCTAATGCTATGTAGGTAGTTGAACCGCCTAATGCACTTTGAATTTTATCGAATGGTGTTTCAATATCATCTAAACCGATAGAACCAACTACAAGTAATCCCACAATGACTCCTTCGCTATTTATGTATTAGTACTGTTTATTCGTCATTTTTAATTTCTAAAAGATCAAAATTATTTTTCTGATTCAAATAGTAATTAGAAATAATTTCTACTGATCTTTTTTGTCCATCCCAGGCAAGTTTCGATTTTGCTTCTTCGCTCTTTACCCATATATAATGTGAATGCTCACTTGATAATCTTACAGCAGAATTTGCATCTACCAAAGCTGCAAAAACCGGCACAAGGTGAATCTCATCTTTTGTTGATGAATAAAACGAATTCACATTAGGAACAATCCAAAATTTCTGTGGCGTTAAACCGGTCTCTTCAGTCAGTTCCCTAAATGCTGTTTTATGTGCAGTTTCGTTTTCGTGTATCGAACCGGTTACCATTTGCCATAATCCCGGATATGTTTGATCATCTTCGGATCGTTTTAAAAGAAGAAATTCGAGCTCTCCTTTTATTATCCTGAAGATGTGAACTTCAGCTATACTTGATACAATATTCATGGTAATAAAAAAGTTAAACGGGATTAAATTAAAAATGAATGTACTTAAAAAAATGCTCTTGCTTCGGCTCGCATTGTATGTATTGCCTTCCCCTTTCCTTGCAATCTTCCATCGTAACTTAATGATGTTTGGATAAACCCGGTAATTTTATAATCGAAAAAGACTCTCCAAAAATAATTCTTTCCGATAACATTACCACGTGTTATTTCATACGGAATGTTGCTGCTTACGTTTGATGTTAATTCCGTTCTCTCCGTTTCAAACCTGATTCTGCCATAATTTGCTATCGAATAATTAATACGGAGAGTCAATGAATTGAGATCGATTATAGTTGGTTTTACCGGATATAGGTCTTCACTTCTGCTGAAATTTATTTTGAAACCGGTCTCAATATTTTTTATCGGGCGGTAGGTGAAATCTGTTACAATTTCATTTTTATCAACTTGTCTCGTTCGGTTTGTTGTAGTTGGTGACAAATAATTATCGGACTGGTTAATAATGTCTGTTTGATTTGTTATTTCAGTGATCATTTTGAATCTAATTCTTAATCCTCTTTCGCGGAAATAACCTCTTTCCAAACCGCCGGCATACTGGTTAAGACTTTTTCGCTGAATGTATCTTAAACGGACAGATAAATCGGAACTGCTCTTGAAGAAATTAAAGTCATGCTGAAAATATTGCGAACCCCTGATGGTTGTAGAATCATTTAAGAACTTACTAAAGTTCAATAAGTAAATTTGCTTTGTATCGGCAATTTTACTGTTTTCTTCTACTCTAAAAGATGTTTCTGTAGAAATGATCTTTAATGCGCTTGAAACGAACCCATCTCCATCTGATATTTTACTGAAATCAAATTTAATACGTGAATTTGCTTTAAGATCGATTACCGGGAAAAGTTTATCAGTAGGTGTTGTTACTAAGATATATTCACCATCGTAGCTTGTTAGCTGAAATTCATTTTCTTCAGCAATTCCGTTTTCATTTAGATCACCGAGGTAAAGATAATTACCGCTGCCTTGTGTAACCTTTACAAAAACTTTTTCGAGTCGTGCACTTTGTTCTGTTGATGCCTGGTAATAGACATCACCATTTATAAAATTATCCCAAAAATTTAATCGTGTTTGCGAAAGAATCAATACTGTCGAGTTATCACCGATACCGAGAGCTTTGAATTCATTACTTATTTTTTTATCGCGGAAAGCGAGACTCAAACTCGAAGTGACCTCTTTAATGCCTCTATAGCTAAAAGATAATTGCTCTGTATACGATTTTGACTGTAATACCATTTCATTTTTTATCGGGAAGTGCTCTGTGCGGTAAGTATAGCTTGCTTTAATAGCAAAATTATTTTTGTAAGTGTATTCAATAAAAGGTGCTACTTGAAAATATTTTAAGCTAGTGCTGAATAATGTATCGCTTTCTGTATCGTGTTTATTTTCATATAAATACTCTAAACCCGGTTTAATAGAACTTATAGAATACGAAGCACTACCCAACTGTCGGTTCCATGTAGTTCTTAATTTATTATTTATAGACTTAACATAATCGATAGTATAATCAACATTGTAACTGCTATCTTGAACTTTAAGTGTCGAGAGAAAACGATCGGAGTTCAACAATTCGCCTTGTTTAAGGAAACCATACTTGCCGCTGAGTGATATTTTGTTTGAAGGCACTAAACTCAAATTTATTTCACGTAAAGTTTGATCATTATTTCTATCGCCGGTTAAATTGTAATTCCGGCTGAACTCAACTTCGTCAATTCTATCTAATGATGAGTATCGTTTTTGTATGAACCGATCTTTAAAACTTAACCCGATTTTGCCGAGATTAATTTTACCTACTTCTACTTCACCCGGTTCAACTTCGAATAGAAAACTTCTTGCATATCCGAAGTTATCTGAATCATCAATATTCGAGAATAAATTTTTATCCCAGTCACTTCCGGATAACTCTAATTTTATTTTTACAGTATTAAATAATTTAGAGTTTAAAAAGAAATTTCCATTTTGTTTTAATTCCGGCAATGGAAGATGAACAACCGGCGCATACGAACCATTATTTTTACCTACAAACTTATAATTACCGAGACTTTCCTTTGTATAATCACCTTGACTGCTGCCAACATAAGTAAATGAAACGTTATAGACAGCATCAATATTCCCCGGGTTGTAACGGTAATAAGTATAGCTTTGATCGTTGATCAGTGTATCAATTTTTACATAACTGCCAGTTATTTTACCGAGTGAATCCGGCTCTGCTAATTGGGCACCGGAACGAACAGCATTATTCCTTCCGTCACCGGCATTCTCAAGTAGAGTTTTATCATTGTCACTAAAAGAAAAATCGATCGGATTGTTTTCATCATCCCCTTCCCTGAAATAGCTAAAACCGAATTCGACATCATCACTAAACATTTTTGTTGAATATGCTGTACCAAAAAAGTTTCTTTTAAATTGCTGGTCAGTATATTCAAAATCTACTGCGATACGACTTGCCGAAGTAATCAATCTTTTAGGAGTAAACGTTATCTCGGAATTTGAATAGTCAATAACGTAATCATTATTCTCACCACGTTTCAATTGTTCGCCATCTAAAAACACTTTTTCACTTCCGGCAATAATTATTATCAATCGTTCATTATTAATCCCATAAAGGCGGTATGGACCCTGGTTGCCATCTGAACCAAAAAATTGTTGAGTATTAAATTTACCGCGTGAACCGGCAACAGAAACCATACCTCTATGATTATCGATATTTATTTCCCCTTTTAATCCTTGTAGCTTTCTAGTCAATTGTCCAAATTCAGTTTGTCTTTCATTCAACTCATAATCCCCGAATGTACCGGTGGCATTTTTATGTTTAACTTCTATAAAAACTTTGTCTAATTCTTCTAATGTTTCGGTGTTCCCTTCCGGCTGTATTGGTGTATTCTCATCGGATAGTGCTGCTACAATATCAATATCGTCAGAAAGCTTACCGGATAGCTGAAGCCGTAATCCGCTATTGATCTGCATATCCTGGTTTGTTCCAATAGTAATTCCCCTGATTAACGCACCGCTCTTTTGAATACTTTTACCAAAGATCGATTCGGTGGTCAATACCTTTTCCTCGTCTTTCAAAAATTTAACTGTGTCTAATAATTTTTCGTCATAACGAATTGCAAGATTCCGTCGCTTATATAAAGTTTTCAGATTCGTTACAACACTTTCATAGCCGACAATAATTGTGTCATTCCTGGTATGCTGCGCGGTTGGATTGAGATTAAATACTCCTCTTTCATAACTTATTGTGTATTCGGTGCGATCTAATAAATGTTTATTGAGAAATATTTTTTCGCTGAATGGAATAATATTTAAAGAAGAAATTTTGTATGAATTTTCACTGTTTACAGTAAATGTATCTGCTAGGACAACTTTTTGATAAATATCTTGAGCGTTTAGATTGTTTATCGACAGCAAACATAAACATAATAAAGGCAATGTTAGATTAATTTTCTTCAACTATCAGCTTGTTTTATTCTGTAGAATAAATCTATACCTAAACTGCCTTTCTTTCAAGGTGATTATAAAACTTAATTTTTCTCTTTTTATTTTTGAAAAACTACGTTGTATTTTATTTTAGTTTTTTAATGCGGCTAAAGCCGGTTCCCTTGCTTCTTTTGCCGTCAGTCCACTGAAGTGGACTGTAATTGACTTACTCTGTTTATCTGATAAAGGACAAAATTTATTTTTACTTTTATACTGTTAGAGCCGATTCTCTTGCTTCTTTTGCCGTCAGTCCACTGAAGTGGACTGTAATAAAAATATTTTGCAAACTTGAGCCACAGAACTAAGTTTAATTCTGTAATTTCAGTCGACTTTAGTCGACTGTAAACGAATAAGAGAAAAGACGGGCTTCAGCCACATTCAATTATATTCCCAGCCGAACTTTTTCATAAATTCGTCTACTTCTTCGGTAAAAGATTTTATTCTGTGATGTTCATTTTGATTATGAATATAGTCTTTAACAGAACCAACAGGACTTTCACTTACGCTCACCGCCCAGTAATCATCTTGCCATAAAAATTTACCTTTAACTAATTTGTTCTGGTTAATCCAAAATGATGATTCCCCTTTTATTAATTGTGCCACCTGACTGATAGACTGATCTTTACTTAGAGAGATTAAACAATGTGCGTGTTCTGAGTAGCCGTTTATACAGTCCAACCAAATTTCCTTCTTTTCTGCATTTTGTTGTATATGCCGAAAAACTTCATCTCGAATTTGGTTATTTAGTAGTGGGTCTCTGTTTTTTGTAGTAAAAACAAGATGAACCCAAATTCTTACCCAGCTCATATTAACTCCGCTAGTAAATGTGGCTAAAGCCACGAAAATTTTTTACTTTCTTTACCAGTCCGCTAAAGCGGACAGTAATTAACTTACTTTGCATAGCTGATAGAGAACAAAATTTATTTTTACTTTAATGCGGCTAAAGCCGGTTCCCTTGCTTCTTTTGCCGTCAGTCCACTGAAGT
>DYJK01000040.1 GCA_020723165.1 Melioribacter roseus
GAGCTGATAAACTACTATTAAAATTAATGAAATATCGCGAAGGAATTAACAGATCAACAATGGGGGCTATACAAATAGACCAGGATCTCCCGGTTAGTTAAAAGGAGATCCATTGAAATAGCAATTGTTAGTGTTGAGAATGAAAAGCTACTCTATTCCCTTCGCTATCTACGAACATAGCCATATAACCTATTTCCTCTGTAATCTGTTTCTTGGGCATAATAATTTTGCCGCCGGCGGTTTCAACTTTAGAAAGCGGTACGCTCAAATCCGGGTTGGCATTTAAATAAACAACAGCTCCATCCTGGGTTGGTTTATACCATTCACCTTCAACAAGAGCGCCGCCTACTCCATCGCCTTCCATCGGGAAGAGTGCCATCTTAAATCCCATCATTTCCATTTGACGGAATTCGCCGCCGAGAACTTGTGTGTAAAATTTTACTGCTCTATCTATATCCGTTGCCGGGATTTCAAACCAGTTAATAACATTAGCCATCTATCCTCCATTATTTTAAAGTGTGGGTGTGAAAATCTTAACTTAATAATTCTAAATCAATGATAAACTATGTGCGGTTTGTTAAATTATTTTAATCCGGGATAGCAGAATCTTAATAAGATTTTTCTGAATTACTTGTGTCTCCCAAGCAATCCAACATCCGGGCATTGGTTGCATTCAAATTGAAGGGTGATATGATGAATCCCGAACTTTTGATGAAGCGCTTCCTCAATTCTGCGGCGGAGCGAATCACTTTCGCTAATTCTCATATCATTAACATTGACGTGCGCTTCAAGATGAACATCGTTATCGCCCACCATCCACATGTGAATATGATGTATATTATCCACCTCGCCGAATTTTTTCACTTCACTTTGTATCTCTTCAATAGAAATATTTGGGGGCGCGCCTTCCATCAAAACATGAATTGCTTCTTCAAGTATTGTGTAACTTTCTTTTATTATATACAAACCAATTAATATTGTAAGGAGCGGGTCGATCCAGTTTGTTTTCCATAATGCAATTGCAATGCCGCCAATTATCACGGCCACCGAGGAAACTGTGTCTCCCAAGAGATGCAGATATGCCGAGCGAATATTCATACTTTTTGCCGAATCTCTCTTAAGCAGAAACATTCCGATCAAATTTGCAAAAAGACCAATTACCGCAACTATGCTCATAATACCGGCGTCAATTTGTTGCGGCTCTAAAAACCGGTTAACCGCTTCATAGAATAGATAAAAACAGATTACTATTAAAACCGAAGAGTTGATAAGTGCGGCAAGTATTTCGGCTCTCTTTAATCCGAATGTATGTTTATATGAATTATCCCGTGATCTAAGTTTTAAAGCTATGTAGCTTACAATAACAGAAATGGCGTCGCTAAAATTGTGAAGCGCATCGGAAAGAAGTGCTAAACTTCCCGAAATTATTCCACCAACTATTTCTGCAACGGTAATTATAAAATTCAGGATGATAGTTAAGAAGAGCCGCCCCTTGGCAGATTCAAAATTTATTTCGTGGTTATGTGAATGATTGTGTGCCAAATAATTATTGCTCAATTATTTATTAAATTTATACTGCCTTTTGCAAAAATCATAATCATTAATATGAAAAACAAATTTTATACGGATTTTGATCTCGAAAGATTAAAAGAGAGTAAACGGGATGATGACTACCGCTCGCTGTTTCAAATAGACCGCGACCGGATAATTCACTCATCGGAATTCCGCCGGCTTCAAGGTAAAACGCAAGTCTTTTTACCGGGCGAATATGATTTTTACAGAACCCGTTTAACACACTCGATTGAAGTCGCGCAGATCGGTAGGTCGATCTGTAATTTTCTTCTATCAAAAGAAAAAGATCTGCTTGATGAAAATTATTTTATCGATCCCGATTTGGTTGAATCGATTTGTCTTGCACACGATCTGGGACATCCACCGTTCGGGCATTCAGGTGAAAGAACTTTAAATTCACTGATGAAGAATCACGGGGGATTTGAAGGGAATGCCCAAACGCTCCGTTTAATAACAGAAATTTTTTACCGCCAGGATGATCATTACCGAGGAATGAATCCAACGCGCGCATTTCTTGACGGTATTCTGAAATACAAAGCCGCTTATTCCAAATTCGATAATCCTGAAAATCACTTTATCTACAATGAACAGCAAAAGCTTATCGATTTTGTGCTTGGTAAAAAGAAACTCCCCAAAGAGCTTTCCAAGCCGGAAAAGTTTAATCAATTTCAAAGCATTGAATGCCAGATAATGGATTGGGCTGACGACACTGCATATGCAATCAACGATTTGGTTGACAGCATCTCCGGCGGCTTTATAAATATTGCAAAGCTGTTGCGATGGCAAAAAGAAAATTGCAAGGATGAATTTGAAAATGGCATAGTAGGCGAGATTATTGAATGGATTAAAACATCAAAATTCAAACCGAAGTTTGGCGCTCTTATCGGTACATTTGTGAGGTCTTGTTGCCTGGAAACAAGAAAAACTTTCCTTAACAATAAAACAAACCGGTATAAATATGTTCTTGTAGTTGATGCGGACATTTTAAAACGTGCGAAGCTTTACAAAAAAATTTCGGTTGATCTCGTTTTCCGGTCATCGCAGCTTCACCAGGTGGAATTCAAAGGAAATAAAATGATTGAGAGTATGTTCAAGGTTCTCAAAGAAAATTATGTTGATCATTTGAACAGTATAAAACTGCTGCCGGATTTTAACGATAACATCATCCGGAAAGAAAAGAACAAGAAAGCTCGTGCCCGGTTAATCTGCGATTACATCGCCGGCATGACCGATTCATACGCAATGAAAACTTACAGACGATTGTTCGATCCAGATTATAGTTCGATTTCGGATTTGGTTTAACAAAATTCTTTGCCTGAACTTAAATAGTTGCTTAACCTCAAGGTTTACTATTAAATACAAAGATGAAAAAGATAAAACGTAAAGATGAAAGTGAAGAGCGGTACGGTCGTTTAATAAAATTCTTAACGGATTATATCTATACAGTAAGAATTGAAAACGGGAAAGCGGTAGAAACATACCATGGTCCCGGCTGTTATGCTGTTACCGGGTACACATCGGAAGATTATGAAGCAGATTCGGAGCTGTGGTACAGAATGGTTTACGAAGAAGATAAACCGGCCGTTCTCGAACAAGCACACCGGGCTCTTGCCGGCATTAATGTAAAGCCGCTTGAACATAGGATTATTCACCGCAACGGATCTATCCGCTGGGTTAAAAACAGCATTGTGCATTCTAAAGATGAAAAGGGAAATCTCCTTTACTACGACGGGTTGATAAGTGACATCACAGAACTTAAAGAAGCCGAAGAACAAAATGCACTCAAACAAAAGCAATTAATTCAAGCAGATAAAATGGTTGCGCTCGGTACAATGGTTTCCGGCATAGCACATGAAATAAATAATCCCAACAATTTTATTCTGCTCAACGCCCAATTCCTTCAGCAAGTTTCGAGAGATATTCAACCAATATTGAGTGAATATTTTAACACACACGGAGATTTTGCCGTAAGCGGTATGCCATACAGCAATGCAAGGGATAAAATTACACAATCGTTGAATAGCATTGTTGATGGTACGCTCCGCATTCAAAAAATTACGCGTAGTCTTACAAACTTTGCGCGTGCCGATAGCGGTGAAATGAATTATGATATTAAAGTTAAATCGGTTATCGAAAATGCCGTGTTAATTGCTGGGAACATAATTAAAAACTCTACCAATCATTTTTCGTTTACATATCAAAAAGATATTCCGGGGGTAAAAGGAAATCCCCAGCAGCTAGAACAAGTTTTAATAAATTTAATTAATAATGCTTGCCAATCGTTAACCGACAAAGATCAAAAAGTATGTGTTAATCTCTATTACAAACCCGAAACAGAAAAAATAATAATCGAAGTAAAAGATGAAGGAAGCGGAATTGATGAAGAGAACTTGAAATATATTTTTGATCCTTTCTTCACTACCAAAAGAAATTCCGGCGGTACCGGTCTAGGGCTTTATATTTCCTACAATATTATCAAAAGTCACGGCGGTGACCTGATACTCAAAAGTGAAAAAGGAAAAGGAACCTTGTGTACAATAATTTTACCGGCAAATAAGAACAACGAGGTTTAATATGGGAGCTGCCACTTACCCCGAATACCCGATACTTCTTGTCGATGACGAACAGCATTTTCTCTTCAGTGCCGAAACAGCGCTGAATACTAACGGAATAAATAATATCAGAACATTGAACGACAGCAGAGAAACTCTTTCGGTGCTAAATAGAGAGGAATTTTCTCTCATTGTTCTCGATATCAATATGCCGCACATTTCAGGTATCGATCTTCTCCCGCAGATAGTTGAAATTTACCCGAACATCCCGGTGGTTATTATCACGGCAGTAAACGACGTTGAAAGTGCCGTTGCATGTATCAAAGCCGGTGCATTCAATTACATTTTAAAACCGGTCGATAACACACGATTGGTTACAACTGTCCGCGCTGGTTTGGATTTGCGGGATATAAGAGATGAAAATAAACGACTTAAAGATTATTTGTTGAAAGATAAACTTGTGAACCCGGAAATTTTCAGTGAGATTATTACAAAGAGTAATTCGATGCGTGCGGTGTTTAAATACATCGAAGCAATTGCAAAATCTCCGCTGCCGGTTTTGGTAACCGGGGAAACCGGTGTTGGCAAAGAATTGATTGCTAAAGCGATTCACAAAGCAAGCAAAAGGGCCGGTGAGCTTGTTTCGCTAAACGTTGCCGGTGTTGATGATAATTTATTTTCCGATACATTGTTCGGACATAAAAAAGGTGCTTATACCGGCGCAGAGCAAGACCGGAAGGGTTTGATTGAGCAAGCAGAAAAAGGAACACTCTTTTTAGATGAGATTGGCGATTTGAGTATTGAATCGCAAGTAAAACTTTTGCGGCTGATTCAAGACAGCAAATATTATCCGCTAGGTTCGGATATTGCGAAGATGGCTGATGTAAGAATTGTCTGCGCTACAAATCAAGATATTGAAACAATGAAAGAGAGCAATACATTCCGGAAAGATCTTTATTACAGATTACAGACGCATCATATCCACATTCCGCCATTGCGCGAAAGAAAAAATGATATACCGTTTTTAATAAATCATTTTTTGGATAAGGCATCAAAACAATTGAACAAAAAGAAACCAACTCCGCCAAAAGAATTATACACGTTACTTTCAAGCTACCACTTTCCCGGCAACATACGGGAGCTCGAAGGAATAATTTTCGATGCTGTAAGTGTCCATGCTTCTGGCGTGATGTCTTTAGAACCGATCAAAGAAAAAATATTTTCCAAACCGCGCGGTAAAGAAAGTATATCAACAAATGATGCCGCCGAAGAGAAAATATTTTTCTCGGAACATCTTCCTACATTGGAAGAGGCAGAAGATACTTTGATCAATGAAGCTTTGAAACGTGCAGATGGAAATCAAACAATTGCTGCGGAGCTGCTTGGCATAAGCCGTCGGGCACTTAATAATAGATTGGCAAGAAAAACCAAACTATAGTCCGGTAATTTCTGTGGTCGTCGAGGACCACTCCTCGACGAGAAATATTTTACTGTCAAGAATTGGTTCTTGGTGGTAGTAGAAAAATTATTTTAACTGGTAAATACTAGCCAAAAAAGAAAATGCAATGAAACACTATATCAAAATAATATTATTACTAGTTTTTATATTTACTTTGACATCTAGTTCCACAGCACAAATGCAAAAATCAAATAATATTTTTCTTGAAGTATTTGGTAATGCTGGGGGATATTCCATAAACTATGACAGAGCCATATGGAATAAGATTAGCTTAAGAGGAGGTATGATGTTGCTTCCTTCAGACTCAAAACTAATTACTTCTGTGCCGCTTATTATAAATTATCGCTTTTATACAAGCGACAATTACTTAGAAACTGGTTTAGGTGTTACTTTTTTTTCATCTTCCCTAAATTTTGGGAAACTGGGTGAAAAAACTGCTAAGGGTAAAATATTTACTTGTGTAATTAGTTATTGTTTCCAAACCGAAAGTGGAATAAATGCAAGGATTTCCTTTACTCCTTTTTATTACAATCGAGAATTCATTCCATTTGGAGGTTTTAGCTTTGGCTATAGTTTCTAATTATAAAAAAAATATATCAACTAATATCAGCGAGGTTTTATTTTACTGTCAAGGATTTGATCCTTGACAGCAATAGAAATAACCGGCTGACAAGAAAGAAATAATTCACGGGCACTTGCAAATTGTACTATTGAATACCACCAAATTTTTGCACTTCTTACTCACTCTTTTTGTATTAATTTTTATTATCAGATGATAAAAAATAGTGGTCGCATTCAATATATTCCGTCTGATTCCTTCTTAGTTAATAAAATCTATTTTTACTTTCTGGTCTTTACTCGATGGCAAATAATTGGTCAACCAAAAAATAAATCAGGGACAAATTGTATTTGGTTTTTCATCGTCGTTTTAAACTCGAGGAGAAAAGACATAAGGCACAGTTTTTATTGAACTAAAAAAGGAGGGTAATGCGAGATTATAACTTGAATTCACCTGATGAGTTTTAACTCTACTTTACTTCACAGCTTATTTTTATTCACAAACAAATGGAGGAACTAAAATGAAAATTAAAAAGTCATTTCTTTTTGTTATATCTTCTACACTTTTTATTACAAGTCAGATTTTTCCGCAAACGATGAACATTACTTATAATATTCCGATGTTTAATCAAAGTGGTTCGTTCAGCGTTAATTTGAGTTCTCAATCAAATGCAGCAACGAATGAAAACGAATATGCAATAAACATCCTAAACAACGAGGGTAAAGTTGTAAAGGTTATCTATGAACAAACGATTGATAATGTAATCTCTATTATTAAAGAAAGAACAAAGAAATATCAGGCAGACAAAGAAAACAATAAGCTGATTTTAGCAAGTAGCGAGAAAATAATAGCACAGTTGGAATCCTTGAAGATGAAGTTGCGCAGTCCGAAGCAATTGAAAAATCTTTTTCAGAAATCTAGTGATCTGAAATCTGTTACTACTTCAAAGAACTGGAACTACACAATTCAAACAATCAGAAATGTAGCCGTTCCGATGAACGGAAACTTGAACTGGTGATTCACCCTTGTTTACAAGAGGAATTTTTATGATCAAAAAAATTTTTGCTTTGTTAATCGTCGTCTTCTGCTTTGTTTACTGTAAATCCCCAACAGAACCGGGTGCCAATAAACCTGAATTTATATGGAAAATATATCTTGACGGTCAAGCAACTTCGGGGTTTGTTGCTGATGAAAATTATTTGTATTTCCAGACTTCATACTCTTATGGTAACCCCGATCATTTATTTAAAGTTAGCAAAGACGGAAATGAAATTAAAAAATATAATACTGGACGAGGGGCAACCTTTGGGGTCCCGGTGATTTTCAACGATATGATATATATAGGTAGTGACAATAGCAACGGTTGTGTTTATGGACTGAAAAAAAACACCCTCGAACTAGTTTGGTCTAAATGCGGATTTGAATGGACAACCGTTTTATCTGTTGACGAAGCATATTTATATGTTACTGAGGAAAACAAAGTGCATGCCCTAGATAAGTTAACCGGTGAAATAATCTGGTCAGTGGAAATATTCGGGAAAAATGCTTACAACAGCAAGACAGATGAAGAACGATTATACTTTGCAACTGGTTCTATACACAGACAAGATGGTTTTCTTTATTGCCTTAATAAATACAATGGAAAAATCATATACAAAAAAACTTTGCCTTATATAGAAGAACGTGGTCAATGGGGTGGTTCCGGTACTGGAGTGGAAATATGGAATAACTATGTGTACGTTCCTTCGTATAATTGTAATTTATATTGTTTTAATAAAAACGACGGCAGTTTGGTTTGGGAATTTTTAGCCGATTCCCCGATGGAAACCCCTCCGCGGGTATCGGATGGAATTTTATATGTAGGCAGTTTAAATAGAACTTGTTATGCAATTGACTCAAATACGGGCAAGCAAATTTGGTCTTTTCAAACAGTTGGTTCCATAAAAAGGGATCCCCCACAATTCTACCAGAATTATGTAATGTTTATTTCCGGTGCAATGTTAATTTTTAACAAGCAGACTGGTGATCTAATTACTGACAAGTCTGCTAGAACCGGTGATGAATTTGGATATTGGAGCGTTTACTGGGATAAAGACGGAAAAATTTATTCCACCGGTTACGAGGAGAAATCTCAAAAAAATGTACTCTTATCACATCAATTTTAATAGGAGAAATTATGTTTCACCGAATTAAATTATTATTGGTTATCATACTTACATCATTTTCAATTTTATCTGCTCAGGATTTTATACTTGTTCATGGATGGACTGGAAGTGGAAATGTCTGGAATAATACCGGAGTGAAACAACTTTTACAAAGTTATTATTATAACCACACCATTCGTCAGCCCTCTTTGGGCGGTACAAGCTCGGCAAACAATCAAGCCCTTAGCTTAAACAGTTATCTAAATTCCTATTCAGTAACTAACGGTATTGGCATAGCTCACAGCATGGGTGGTATTACAACTAGAAATTATCTAAAAAACCAATATCAAAACGGACAACTGCAACGGATAAATAAATTATTTACAATCGGCTCTCCACACTTAGGCACAAGATTAGCCGATAATAGAGATGCTGCTTTTAATTTGCTTTTGGCCGGTGCTTATTCCGCTTTAGCACCTTCGGGTTATCTCGAAGATGCTGGTAGTTACATTATTATGCATGGTGCAAGCTATACCTTTTTAGATATAGCTTACATTTTGCTATACAGCGAGTTTCTTAAACCAATTGAAGCAAGTAATCCGAACAATGCTGTTACTTACATTAATAGCGGAACTGCATACGAAAATAACATCATCAAAGTAGGTATTGCCGGAACAGAAATAAATCCAGTTTTATATAGGATGGGTGCACATTTACTCGGTGAAGCGGAAGACTACATTTTACAATGCGTTAATTACGTTGAAGATTACAAGATGCTGCTAATTTTGAATGCAGCTATCAATTACACAGAATATCAAACCACTGAAAATTTTGAAACGCTGTCGGAGGCAATTGCATTATACTCGTTCTTTAAAGATTTAGATTTTCTATGGCAGAATAAAATATTGCAAAGTACCCAGTCCGATGGGGTCGTATCAAAGAACAGTCAAATATATCCAAATTATAACGGGCAATACTATGCTAATTTTGCAAGTCATATGGAACAAAAGAGTCATTCGAATATAGTTAGCAATCTTAGGTTAGCCCTTGAACAATTCGGTGTAGAACCGCCACCGTTATACGCATCGATGTCGGGTCCTACATATTTAAGTAATTTACAAAGCGGAACATGGACAGTAACTCCTTCTGGCGGTGTGCCACCATACTCTTATAGCTGGTCTTACTATGTTCATTGTGATGGGGGCCCGGCTCTTGAAGCAACCGTTGATAGCAAAGGCATAATAACTCCCAATGCTGTTCCTTGCGGTACATGGTTCAATATTTACAATACTACAAATACCGTTTCGAGAACTTCCGACGGTAGAACCTTTGATCTAAAATGTGTTGTTACCGATGCAAACAATTCAACTTATACAGTAACCAAAACCGTTACTGGAAGCGGTTCTGCTCTCATGAAACAGAGTACCGGTGAATATTTAATTGATGCTTCGATTGAAAACGAAATCTTAACAGAATCGTTAGAAACTTACCCAAATCCTTTTAATCCCTCAACAAAGATTAGCTTTTCGGTTCCTTACAGCGGAATTGTTTCGCTGAAAGTTTATGATATACTAGGAAGAGAGGTTGCAGAATTAGCAAACAAAATATTTTCACCCGGTAAATATGAATTTGAGTTTGATGCAAGTAGTTTGCCCAGCGGAATCTATATTTCAACTTTAGTGACTGAAAAAAATAAATTCACCAAGAAAATGCTGCTTGTAAAATGATGATGTACTACCATAATAAATAAATTATTTTGCGCGAAGGCAGAACATTGTAACTCTGCCTTCTATTTTTTAAAACCCTTGCCACATTTCTGCAATTCATAATTTAACTCGCATTTTTCAGTAACACTTTATTTTATAATATATTAAGACTTGTGCTCTTTTATTGCCCATCATTTTTGTGGCACTCTTAATTATCACTATTTATTTCTCCTTTTTTGATTAACTGCTTCCGCATGAATGACTTAAAAGAATTTTATTCTGCTGGCACACTGCTTGAGATAATAGATGCAACATTCAAACAAATTGAAAGGAAAGCAAAGATGAAAATACTAAGATCAACCAAGGGTTTAGCTTTTGCACTAATGCTAAGTTTAACTGCTAATATCTTTGCGCAAGGCGCAAAAGCAGAAAAAGTACAAATCAACCAGATTACTACAAATTCTCTTTTCGGATTGAAAAGTGAATACAGCTCAATTGTTGAGTCAACTTTATTTGTAGTCTTGCAAGTAAAAGAAAAATACCCGGAGGCAGATTACGATAAATTAATCGATAGATTGAACGATCTTGCAGTTGAGGGTAACACACCTTCTATAAGATACAAAGCACAGTTGGCAAGTTTATATTTCAATTACTATGATTTGTTCAATGATATTAAAATTACGGACAAAGAAAACCCTGATAAATATTTCAAACTGATCTCTGAAAGATTAAGCAGCAAATCAACGCTGGCTGCAAATTAAATCTCCTCTCGCCGCGGTTATACCCGGCGTATTGGGGTTGTTCTAAAAATCAATCCGGTACTTTTTATCAGCTAATTAAAAACTTATTGATGCCTCTCACTGATATCAAGTCCGGGTTGATAAATATTTAGAGTAACCCCAAATTTATTTTACCGCGCCAAGCACTTCGTTAAAATCTTTTGCCGTATTAAAAAATGAAAGAAGCTTGTTCAGAACATTATCAACTATAGAATCGGGGCATGAAGCGCCGCTTGTAATTGCAATTACTACTTTTTCTTTCGAAGGCAAGAAATTTTCCGTTGTGATCTCCTTCTTATTGTGGAGGTCGAAATGATAAATCAATTTTTTAGACACAATTTTATCGGCATCCGAAACGAAGTAGGTTTTAAATTTTTGTTCCAGCAGTTCGTAAAGATGTGTTGTGTTCGAGCTGTTGTACCCCCCGACCACAATTGCCAGGTCAGCCTCTTCTTTTAACATTTCAATAGTGGCGGACTGATTATCATTAGTTGCATAACACAATGTATCGCGTGTATCGGCAAAGTGGTCTTTAATATTTTCAATGCCGAATTTTTTAATTATGGTTTCCTTTAAATATTCTGCAATTGTCTCCGTTTCACTTGCAAGCATAGTGGTTTGGTTTACAACTCCAATCCGCCGTAAATCGTTTTCAACAGAAAATCCTTCCGAATACTTGCCGGCAAATAGTTTATAAAATTCCATAGACTCGATTTCACCTAAAATAATTTTAGCGAGAGTTTTCGTCTCTTCAATGTTTCGGACAATTACGGACGGAGAGTTCTGAATAGAATGAGAAAACGTTGCGCGTGTTTCTTCGTGCTTGGCTTTGCCGTGTATTATTATTGTATAATTATTTTTACCAAGCTGCCCGGCACGGTTCCAGACTTTTTCTACAAATGGACATGTTGTGTTATACTTAACCGTGTCGATTCCTTTTTCGGCAAGCATGTTTTGTATTTCAATTGTTGTTCCAAATGCCGGAATGATAACGATGTCTTTCGATGTGATATCGTTCCATCCAATAAACTGTTCGCCGTAATTATCCATTATAAATTCAATGCCGCGGCGGCGTAAATCTTCATTAACATGCGGATTGTGAATCATCTCGCTCAAAAGAAAAATTCTTTTACCGGGATTTTCTTCAATTGTTTTGTATGCAATGTCAATTGCATTTTCAACACCGTAGCAAAATCCAAAGTGGCGGGCAATTAAAAATTCAATCGGTCCAAAGTTTAACCGTGTAGGTTTAAAATCTTTTTTCCTCGGATCATCAAGTTTCCTAATTTCTTTTAATCTCGATATTATAGAACTTCTATAGCGATCCGGTATTTCAAATTTCTTCATAAATAATTCTTTATCCCGGGGTGATAACAAATCCCAATCATTAATATAACATTCAACTACCGGTTGTCGGGGTTAACATTAAAACCTTATAAAGAAAAAATTTTCAATTTGGGTTTTGAATTAAAAAATCTAAGAGTAATAGAACGCAGATAAAATATGATTATTATGAAAAATCATGATAAATCATAAGTAATCTTAAAAACTCGCCTCGCCCAGCTTCGGCTAAGCGAGTTTGTGTACTGTTTTTTAAAAAACAATTAATTCACACAACCGATTTCAACTATATTTTTATAGTTTCGATTTAACTTCTCGTTCCAGTATATCAACTTGTGTAACAAAGAACTCATAGTTTTTATCTTTACCTCCGGCTTCACGCGTTTTCTCTATGTATTTCAGCGCATCAATGTATTGACTCTTCTTGCTAAGCAGTTTTGCTTTTACAAAATAAGCAAAGTAATTCTCGCCCATCGAGATAGCTTTATCAGCCCACGTTAATGCCTCATCTATATAAACATTGTTATCAGCCGCAAAGTTTGCACTGGCTGCATACACTTGCCAATCATCCGACTTTGCATTAGCCAATCCTTCTTTTATTTTATTATATGCCTGACTTAATACATCAGCTTCTACTTTAAAAGATATTTTTGTTTTCTCCCAGCTAAGGTTTATAATAACCGAGTTCGATGTTATATCGCTGAAACAAAAGAGCATGCTTTCGACAAAATCGGTTGGATTCGGAGCAACAGTAAATCTTAAAAAGTCCTGGTCCTCTTTATAATTAAATGCACCCCATTGTTTATCAACCTTATTCAAAATAACTGTCCAATCTTTTTCTGTTGGAATTGTAAAAAGAGAATATCTACCGGCCGGAACTTTGTTGCCGTTTAAAGTTACATCGGTAGTAAATTGAATAGTTGTTGCTTCGTTTGCACCGGTACGCCATACTGTATTGTAAGGAACTAGGTCGCCCCAGATTTTCCTTTCGTGCACAGAAGGACGGCTGTACTCAACAGTTATTGTTGTATACCCGATAACTTGCGTAGCGCTTGCCTTTGGACTTAAACGCGGCAGATCAAGTTGTGCATACAGACTGGAAACAAAAAGGAGTGTAACTGCCACAAAAAAATATTTTTTCATTTTATTACCCTTCGTAATTTTTTAATTGAATTGAACATTACAGTTATTCAAACAAGCTTGGCCGAAATTTAGTTCTGATAAGTCAAAGTAATATCATCACCTTTTTTAACAAACGTTTTATAGGATAAATCAGTGAATTCCGCCAGCTCCTTGAATAATTCTTTATCAAATTTATTAAAATTAAAACACGATTTACCTTGCATTCTCTTCTTCAGATTTTTAGGAACACTAAGTGCAAGTTCTTTATACATATAAACCGGCATCAAATGATAACTGACATAATTCTTTTTAATCTGTACTGCACCGAACCAAAGTTCCTTTTTGAATTTCTCCGAGAATGGTCCGATTAAACAATAATCATCTTTTGTATCGGCTTGAACTTTTAATTTATTCTCGAATTTCTTCATGATCTTTCTCAAATGCTCAAATATTAACGGTAAGTCTTCTTTTGCCGGCATAACAGATTCCTTTCGATTTCTGTGCAGTTGAACATAATAAAAAAGGACTTGGTGATGCAAGCCCTTTTGTTTAACATTGATTTCCTTTTTAGTAGGTAGAGATTCTCCGCCTCCGGAGTAGCGGTGAGTCTATACATTAAAATGAACTGTGTTTTTCCCGGCTTTAGGTATTCAAACAAAAGTCTTTTGCTGCCAGAGTGTTATTAATAATGTTTTCAATTTGAATTCTCATCAGAAACTTTTTGTTTTTGAACGCACTATAACAACATGTAAGGTTGAGGAGTTTATGAAACAAATCAAATTAGCAAATGCAAAAAAATCACTGAAAAGCTTTTTAACAACTGCGTTAACACTTTTTATTATAACATCTTCTTTCATCCAGGGTTCGCGCGTTCCTACCCCTTCCATGGAAAAAACAATTTTAACCGGTGATTATACATTAATAAATAAACTCGCATACGATTTAACAACACCGCGTAACATTCCTTTTACAAATATCGAGTTACCCCATATTGAGTTATTAAAATGGAGCGATCCGCAGAGGAACGATATTGTTGTTTTTGAATTCCCCGGTAACCGCGATGAAATAAAAAATTCAGCAATAGATAATTATGTAAAAAGATGTATCGGTATTCCGGGCGATACAATAGAAATTATCGATCGTGTTGTTTATGTAAATGGGAACGAATTTAAAATTCCGCCGCATATCCAGTATCTCCGTCCGGAAAGTTTCCCAGAAGAATTATATGAACAAAATATTTTTCCGAAAGGTGAAAAATGGAACTCTGATAATTACGGTCCCCTTGTAATTCCGAAGAAGAATGATGAGATTCCATTAACGCTTCAAAATATTTACCAATGGGAAACTTTTATTAACCGTGAGTACGGAAAAGATGTTGTTGAAATATCTAACGGTAAAATTTTTATTGATGGTAAGGTTTCAAATAAATACAAAGTACAAGATGATTATTATTTTATGATGGGTGATAACCGCGATAATAGTCTTGACTGCCGCTATTGGGGATTTGTGCCGCGGAGAAATGTAATCGGCACGCCGATGTTCGTCTATTTTTCATGGAACAGCGATATACCATGGTACAATTTACCGGCGCTAATTTCTTCTATCCGCCTGGATAGAATTGGAAAATTGCTGAGGTAACTACAAAATGTTTTGCAATAAATTTATTCGTAATTAAGGCCAGTAAAATCCCAAATATATTTCGGGGTTTCGGGTTCGTTTCCAAAAAAATCTTTCCCCTTTCCCCGGGTTATTGCCCAGCGGTGTATCCATGAAATTCCACCGCTCTTGATGAATCTATCTTCGGATTGATAGGCTTCGTCCTTTAGCGCCTCATCAAGAGTAATAAACTCGTAATCTTTTGCCCGTATCATATTACAAAGTTCATCGTAATAATCGGCATTGAGCGGATTTGCATGAATCAATAAAGTGTGAGAAATATTTCTACCAAACAATGCTTCGGATTGTCCCTCCCAGTATTCAAGTCTATCACGCATGTAATTAATGTAATCTTCGCCAATTTTTTTCATTAACACGGAATCATGTTGATTGAATGCTTTATCGTAAGCAAAAGAAAAAGCCCACTCGGAATTATCAATAGTAACGGGTGCAATTTTATACCCGTTTTCTCTTAAGAATTTTTCTATTTCGTTTTTTACTTCCAGCGATAACCCGGTTTGCAAAAATGGATGACGAAAATACCGCATCTCTTTACCGGCAGTTTTAAGAAATTCTTTCGTAATCCGCTCACCTTTAATAATATCTTGTTTGTATTCTTCAATTGGAATTTTATTTGCACTTGGATGCGAGAATGTATGATTCCCCAATTCGAAACCGGCATCAACCCATTTTTTTAACTGCTTTACCTTCGATTCATCTAATGTACTATCAGTATAAAGTTTATATTCATTTACAAAACCAATTACCGGTGCATTTTGATTTTTCAGATTCTCAATTAGCTTATCTGTTACTAATTGATAGTAGTCCTTCTCATAATACCTAATTCTGGAAAGAGGAAGATCGTCTATTGTTACGGCGATTTTATTCTGTGCTTGGATAACAGCGACACTAAAAATTATAAGTATGATAGGGAGAAATTTTTTCAACGGATTTACCTCTTTAAATATGTTATTAACGATTTTTAGTTATTTTGATTTATATAACACTTTCCCATTAACAATTGTATAGATTACTTTTGTCTGCAAAATTTCTTCATCGGTACAATTCAAAAGATCATTCGATAAAACGACAAGATCGGCAAACTTCCCGGGTGTTATTGACCCCTTAATATTTTCTTCGAATGCTGCATATGCGCCATTGATTGTATATGATTTAATCGCTTCTTCACGGGTCATTTTTTGATTAAGATAAAACTCTGTTCCATCTGCAAGTTTTCTCGTCACGGAAGAATAAAAGCATTTAATTGGATCAACATCTTCAACCGGTGAATCTGTTCCATTGCAAATTACAGCGCCGGATTCAATTAGTTTTTCCCAAACATATGCCCCTTCTTCAGCACGGATATCGCCTATTCTTTCCGGGACAAATGTAGCGTCCGATGTGCAATGAATACCTTGCATAGATGCTATTACTCCAAGTTTTGAAAAACGCGGAATATCTTCTCTTGATAAATGCTGTGCATGTTCGATTCTCCAGCGTAATTCCTTATTTCCTTTTACAACTTCTTCATACAAATTGAGCACTTCTCTATTTCCTCTATCCCCGATTGCATGGGTACACATTTGAAAACCGTTTCTTGCAGCAAGTTTATACGTCTCTTTTAGTTCGCTTAACAAAGTTACATTCGACCCGTATTGTTCGGGCAGATCGTTGTACGGCTCCAACATCCAGGCACCGCGAGAACCAAGCGCCCCATCCACGTATTGTTTTATCGAACGAACTGTTAAATAATTATTTCCGTATCCAATCATTTTATAACTGCTAAGTTTTTCCTTCATCTTCTTTAATGAATCACCAATCATTACATACAAACGAACCGGAATTTTATTTGAGTCTGCAAGTTCTTTCATCAGATCAATAATCTCGAATGTTTCGCCGGCATCGACAAAAGTTGTAATTCCTTTCTTCAAACATTCTTCGGAAGCAAGTTGTATTTGCCAAACAAAATCTGCCCGTATCTCTTCGGGAGATCTTTTCAATAAATATTCATCGTAAACTTTTCTAATCAGATTTTCAGCGTTCTCCGTAAACACGCCAATTGCTTCGCCAAGTGAATCACGTATAATTGTTCCGCCATCAGGATCGGGAGTCGTTTTGGTTATTGAGGCAAGCTGCATTGCCCTTGCATTAGCAAATACTGCGTGCCCACTTGCATGGGAAAGCATAACCGGATTATTCGGTACGGCATTACTCAAAACAGTATGAACCGGGTAACCATCAACATTAGGAAATGGTACGGGATCAAATTTTTCTTGATGCCATCCTCTGCCGATAATCCATTCGCCCGGTGTTGAATTATCTGCTGCTTTTGCTGCCATTGCAATTACTTCGTCACAATTTTTAGCGTCACGTAAATCCAAAATCTGTTTTAAGTTTCCGAGTCCAAGAAAATGCGCATGACTTTCGATAAATCCGGGCATTACAAATTTCCCGTTAAGATCAATTACATCGGTAGAATCTCCGACGAAATTTTCTATCTCTTCATTTGTACCGCACGATAATATTTTTCCATCTCTTATTGCTAAAGCTTCCGCACGTGGTATCGAGTCGTCCAATGTGTATATGTTTCCATTAGTCAAAACCATGTCGGCTGGATTTTTCACTTCTTTTCCTCCGCATGTTGTAATAATAAATACAGATAAAATCAGAATTAATATGTTCTTCATAAACTATTTCTCAAATTTTTAGAGAACGACTTTCCTTCTAAATATAAAATTAATATCTGAATTCCACAGCTACTTCAACAATATAATCATCATTACCGGTAAAATTACTTCTCTTCACGCGGTCATAATCAAAAATAATTTTACAACCTTCAAGAAAAACGTAAGAAGCACCGACAATTATCCTTTTCGAGTTTATTTTTTCAGGTTCTGCATCAGTATTAAAATAGTCATATCTCCCAAGTAAACTGACCGGTGTATCGGGTATGTTAAAATCAGCAAAAACCGAGTAGCTATTATTGTTATACGGAAGATTCTCCGGGCTTAATTTCTCCCCATTCTCAAAACCTTTTCCTCTGAAATATGTTCCGGTTAAAACTATTAACTCTGTTTCTAATGACAGAAACAATGTATTCACATTAAATTCGGGAGATATCCCGGTGTTCCCTTTTCCATAAGCACCAACATAACTTAACTGAAGACCAGGGAAAATTTCCGGTAAAGGACGTAACGACAATCTTCCTTCAATCAATTTATTTTCGTTCTTCTCAATTGCATGATAACCCCCGCCATTATAAATACCGAAAGCAATCGATCCATATCTGCCGGGAAAATTTTTGTTAACCTTTTTCTGATATTCTTCATCAATCTCTCCGCCAAGAAGTGAAAGAAATGTTATACCATAATCTGCGGAGCTAAGAACCCCATACCTTTCCAAAAACATTGTTCCTTGCACGCGGTATGGATTAATCGCTTGTTCAAAATCGATCCATGGACGGCTGACAAGTCCAAACTCTATTTGAGGTTTGTATAAAATATTGTTGCTGCCGAATTGGTATCGGAGATATCCATACTTCAGCCGTATTTCAATATCGCCTTCTCCATCGCCTTCGCGGTCTACAGATACGTCTTGGGTTATACGTGCTGTAAAATGATCATCAAATTTTTTCTGGAATGTAATGTAACCGCGCTTTAACAAAAATTCATTATCTGTAACATTACTTTTTCTTCCGCTTTGATATGATAAAAACCATTGTCCGGAAAAACTTATTCCATTAAATAATTTCTTAATTGCTTCGGCAACCGCGCCTTCATCGCTTTGAGCAGAAACCGTACCCGTCAAAAAACATAGAACTGTAACGAGCATAATTATGCTCCTGGTTTTCTCTTTTCTCATTCTCCTTCCTTCTTCCGTTATGTTTTTATTTTCTATTTACTAATATTACTCCTCCTACAATTACTAAACCGCTCAATATAGTCAACAAGGTAATTTGTTCATTAAGCAAAAGCCATGCTATAAAAACAGTAACAAACGGTTCAATATATAAAAAGGCGCCGACTTGTGACGCCTTCATTTCGTTCATAGCTTGTGCCCACAAAACATAAGCAATGCCGGAACAGAAAAATCCTAAGAATAATACTGCAAGCAAGCTTTCGGCAGATAAATTTAAAACAGCGTTTATGTTCGTATTATTTATTGTAAACGGTGCAATTAGAACCGACATGGTTACGAACAAAAACAAAATTGTCATTAACGGAGAATAATTAATCGTTACTTTTTTCCCAACGAGCGAATAGACGCTCCATGTAAATGCACTACCAAGCACAAGAAAATCTCCCTTGTTGGAAATAAAATTTATGTTGCCCGGGTTTCCTTTGCTAACCAGCATAAGCAAACCGGTGAAAGAAATAACTATCCCAATCAATTGAATTAATGAGATTCTTTCTTTAAAAAAGATCATGCCGAGTATTCCCATAAAAACCGGTGTTATGCCTATAATCCATCCGGTGTTTGTTGCGGTGGTAAATTGTAGGCCGGTTACTTGTATTCCTAAATGGATAGACGCAATCAATGCAAGCAATATTATTCCTAATTGGTCTTGTAAACTTACTTTAAAACTCTTCTTTTGTTTTAGTGCAATAAATACTAACAGCGATACGCCCAGTAACTGCCTTATCAAAATTATTACAAGCGGTTGAAGTTCTCTTAATGCAATTTTGGTTGCAATAAAAGAAGCACCCCAAAGAGTAACCGATAGCAGCGGTTTCCAGAAATGAATTGTTTTGGTTTCCAGCAAGACCTCTGAAATTATGGGAGTGAAAATCCGAAATCCGTTCAATTAAATCCAAAATAAATTTTCATAATCGACTTGCAAAAAGATATCTTTGCAGAGGATGATTTCAATACTTTCTCATCCTATTAGGTAACAAAACTGTAAAGTGCCGGAGCTAACAATGGGTGTTTTTATCAAAGAAGTTAAGACAAACAAGGAACTGATGAAATTCATCAAATTTCCTTTTAAACATTACACCGGCAACAAATACTGGATTCCTCCTTTAATAATGGATGAGAAGAAAAATTTATGTAAAGATAAAAATCCGGCATTCGATTTCTGCGAAGCTTCATACTGGCTTGCATACAAAAACGGAAATCTTGTTGGAAGAATAGCCGGAATAATTAACAGCCGCTTTAATGAAAAAGTCGGGAAAAGTTTTGCCCGGTTCGGTTATTTAGAATTTACCGATGATAAAGATGTATCTACCGAATTGATTCGAACAGTTGAAAATTGGGCTAAAGAAAAAGGAGCGAAAACTGTTCATGGTCCGCTTGGATTTACAGATATGGATCCGGAAGGTATGCTAATAGAAGGATTTGAAGAACTTGGCACCATTGCAACAATTTATAATTATTCATATTACCCGGCTCATATTGAAAAACTCGGTTATACAAAAGATATTGATTGGCTGGAGTATGAACTCGTTCCCGGTAAAGAAGTCCCTGAAAAAATTGGACGTATTGCTGATGCTGTAAGAGCACGCTATAGTTTAAGAACACTAAATGTTAAAAAACCAAAAGAACTGCTTCCATATGCTTACCAGATTTTCGATGTACTAAATATGGCTTACTCGGATATTTATGGTTTTGTTCAATTGACACAAAAGCAAATTGATCTTTACGTTAAACAGTATTTTGGTTTTATAAAACCGGATTACGTTCCGGTAGTAGTTGATGAAAATAATAAGGTTATTGCTTTTGGTATTACAATGCCCTCTCTTTCGAAAGCATTCCAAAAATGTAAGGGAAGATTATTTCCTTTCGGAGTTTTTCACATACTAAAAGCTATGAAAGACAACCGCCATGCCGATCTTTATCTTACCGGTGTTCGCCCTGATTATCAGGATAAGGGTGTAAATGCCATTTTGATGTGCGAGACAAATAAAATTTTTAAAAAATACAACGTAACAAAAGTTGAATCGAACCCCGAGCTTGAAACCAATTCAAAAGTTCAAGCGCAGTGGCGCTTCTTTGAAAAAAGGCAGCACAAACGAAGAAGATGCTATATCAAAGAGCTCTAAGAAAATTTTCCTTTACGATTTTGGATTTACAAACTTTGTCATTTATGATTCGAATATTTACAACTTGTAATTGTGATAAGGGAATTAAATTCACGCTTATGTTTCTCTCCTTTATAAATTACTTCTTCCAAAAATAATCCTGAAGGTGGCGCGGTATATTTTGCCGGCGTTGGCGAATTGTGTTCGAGAAAATACTTTATATCATTCTGTGTAAGATTCCCTCTGCCCACCTCAACAAGCACTCCTATCATTCTCCGAACTTGTTTCCATAAAAAGTGAGAACCGGTTATTCTAATTAATATTAAATCGCCCTCCTCTTTCATTTGCAAATCTTCAATCAAAACTTTTGTTGATTTTTCTTCATCGTCTTTATCGGCAAACGAAACAAAGTTATGCATGCCGATAAATAATTTAGATGCGTGTTCCATTTTTGTGAAGTCGAGTTTATCTTTTATCCACCATACAAACGGTTTTGCAAATGCCGTCCGTCTTCGTGAAATTTGATAAATATAACTTCTGCTTATCGCATCGTGCCGCGCATGGAATTTCTGATCAACTTTTTCCACCTCAAGAATATTTATATCTGCCGGAAGTTCGTCATTTAATTTCATTCTAATAATTTCCGGAGCGAGAACAGTTTTAACATCAAGGTGTGCAGCCTGGCAGAGTGCATGAACACCGGCATCTGTTCTGCCTGAGCCATAAATTTCGATACGTTCATTCTTAAAAATTCTTTGCGCTACTTCATACAATTTACCCTGGATTGCTTTAGAGTTTTTCTGCATTTGCCAGCCGCTGTAACGCGTGCCTTCGTATTCTATATAAAGTTTGAACCGTGACATGATCTCACTAATTATTTTTGTTTATTAAGTTAACTACTACCTTTATCATCATCTCCTTTTCTTTCGGATTGCTTTCGGCAATCATAAGACACAACGCAACAAGTGCATTATCAGCAATCCGTTTTTCTCCAGTTTGTTTGTATAGAAAATTATTTCTAGCGAGATACATTATAAATAAAGCCGCTGCAATTCTCTTATTCCCGTCTATAAATGAATGATTTTTAATTGTAAGATAAAGAAGCGTTGCGGCTTTTTCTTCTAGACTTGGATACAATTCCTTTTTACCAAATGTTTGATATATTGTACTCAAACTACTCTTAAAAGAATTATCTTTTTGTTTTCCGAAAAGAGAAGAGCCGCCGTATTTTGTTTTAAGCGTCCAGATCAATTCGGTTGCATCATCGTAGTTAATTTTATAAGTCTCTTCGGTTCGTGATTTTCCAACGTCTAATTTTTGATGGTCGTGTTTATCTAAAATTTCAAGAGCGTATGAATAATCACCTATTACCCTTAATAACCCGAGCGCCTCATCTTTGCTTAAATCGTAAGACCTAGTTACCTGACTTATTAGTTTAACTACGGGTGAAAGATCTTCCTCTTCTTCTCTGAGCTTTGTCTTTAATAGATGTTCCCTGAGAATTCTAGTTGACCAAATTCTAAATTTTGTCCCCTGAACGGATTTTACCCGATACCCAACCGATATTATTACATCTAAATTGTAAAACTCAATTTCTCTAATTACCTCTCTTTTGCCCTCTTTTCGAACTATCCGGAAATTCCGGATAGTTGAATTTTCTTCTAATTCTCTCTCTTTAAACACATTTTTTATGTGCTCGTTCACAGTTCGAACATCTTTCTGAAAAAGTTGGGACATCTGCTTTTGTGTTAGCCAGATTGTCTCTTCATCAACGCGGACTTCAAGCGAAAGGTTGTCTTTGTCTGTTTTGTAAATCTCGATTTCTTCTTTTGTGACATTACTCATTTTCATGTGCCTTCTTTTTAAACGTTGCAAATTTTGCAACCGTTGAAATTATTTCTAACTCGTTTTCTGAAAATACATTGCCGATATGACGGGAAATTACAGACTTGTCACGATTGAAAAGTTTGCTCATTTGATTCAGTGTCAACCAAACGGTCTCTTCTTCCAGTTTAACATCAAATGCTAATCCGCCATAATTATTTGATAGTTAAAATAATGATACATATCTTAAAATTACATAATCACGAAAGGAATTTTCTATGGGCAAAAAAGATCCTCGTGTGGATGCTTATATTGCCAAATCCAGGGAGTTTGCGAAACCTATTCTAGAACATTTAAGGGGGCTCGTTCACAAAGCTTGCCCTGAAACCGAAGAAACGATTAAGTGGGGGTTTCCTCATTTCGATTACAAGGGAATGATGTGCAGTATGGCATCATTCAAACAGCATTGTGCTTTTGGATTTTGGAAAGCATCCTTAATGAAAAATAAAAAGCTGATGACTAATGCAAAATCAGAAACTGCAATGGGTCATCTAGGAAAAATAACCTCGCTTAAAGATCTACCTACGGATAAAGTTTTTCTTTCTTACATTAAAGAGGCAAAACAGCTAAATGATGACGAAGTAAAGCTACCGGTTAGACAAACTGCAAAGGACAAAAATGAAATAGCTGTTCCCGATCACCTTACAAAAACACTCAAGAAAAATAAAAGAGCTCTAAAAGTTTTTGAAGGGTTCAGTCCTTCACATAAACGCGAATATGTAGAATGGATTACCGAAGCAAAAACAGAAGAAACACGTAACAAAAGAATTACAACAGCAATAGAATGGTTGTCTGAAGGGAAGCCAAGAAATTGGAAATACATTAAAAAGTAATTTGTGGGATTTAAATGAATATTCTATTTCCTAACGAATTGGTATTTGAATCAATTAACTTCACTATTCACCAGGATTGGGAAGTTCCAATACCGGGATTTTTTATCGTTGCGCCGAAACGAGCTATCCGCACCCTGGATGAGTTTACAGAAGAAGAGGTGATCGAATATATTCTGCTTATACGGCGGTTGCGAAGTGGGATGAAAGAGATTATTAAAATTCACGACGTTTATTTTTTTCAAAACGAGGATACAAAACATAATTTTCATTTGTGGGTCTTTCCGCGTTACGATTGGATGGAACAATTCGGCAGAAAAATAGAATCCGTAAGACCAATCATGAATTATGCAAAACAACACATGCTTGATGAAAAAACTTTTGGATTGGTTCGTGGTTATGTAAAGAAAATGAAGAATTATTTTTCGCAGCAATTCAACTAATTACTGTTTTATACCTATTCTAGAAAGAATATTTAATGTTTAACCAGTATAAAGTAAAATTTGCTCTGCCCAAAATTGGTTTAATTGTCATAGGATGGGTAATTGCCGGTTCGTTTTTTGTTTTCTCGGAGTACTTCGGGATAATCCACTTTTCGATACCGCTCAACATCAACTACAATAATGAATACAACTTTGCCGAACAATTAATAACAACTGTTATAACAGCAATTGTGGGAGCCGCCATAATTGGCTCGATAGAGGTTTTCTACTTACGCGATCGTTTGAGAAAGCGTTCGCTCGGTTCGATAATCCTAATAAAAAGTTTGTTTTACACAACAAGTATGTTCTTGCTAATTACCGTTGGAACTTTCTTTTACCATTCATTCTTTACGGGAAAATTTTTCTGGGATGACGTTGTTGTTAGAAAAGTCTTTAAACACCTATTCAGCCATTCGTTTTGGGTGCAAATCACCGGCTGGGGAGTAGTAATAGTTATCACAAATTTTGTTCTCCAGATCTCCGATAAGTTTGGGCAAGGCGTGCTGCTCGATTATGTCCGCGGCAAATATCACGAACCCAAAGAGGAAGAAAGAGTTTTCATGTTTCTCGATCTTAAATCATCGACAACAATAGCAGAATCTTTGGGACACGAAAAGTATTTCGAGTTTATCAACGATTATTTTAACGATATAACCAACCCCATAATTTTTTCGCGTGGAGAGATATACCAGTACATTGGTGATGAAGTGGTTGTATCCTGGAAAATAGAGAACGGGATACACAACAATAACTGCATCAACTGTTTCTTTGATATCGAATCTGAAATCCGCCATCTTCAATCTAATTATTTATCCAAGTACGGCATTGTACCGGAATTCAAAGCCGGGCTTCACATAGGCAAAGCTGTTGCCGGCGAAGTTGGGGTGATAAAAAAAGAAATTGTTTTCAGCGGAGATGTACTCAACACAACTTCGCGCATACAATCAAAGTGTAATGATTATAATGTTAAAATCCTGGTCTCCGAAGACCTTATTGCAAAATTACATTTAGCCACAACTTACAAAGCACTAGAAATAGGAGAAGTAACTTTGCGCGGTAAACAGGCCCCGACGCATCTGTACAGTATTGAAAAATCCGGCTGATTGAATTTACTGTGTGTAAGTATCTTTTACTTTCGCAAATCTAATTTCAAAATTTTAACGGCATCCAGTTTTTCTGCCGGGAAGATTTTTCCATCCGTATTAAAACTTCCGAGCTGACTGTTTGCAATAAAATAAAAATCGTCTAGGGCAACCGTTCCCGTTGTGGGAATATTAAACAAAGGATTGTACGATTCAAGTACTTTGTAATCTACTACCTCATCATAAGAATCATTCAAAAAAAATTGTGCAACTCGATTGTAGAAAACATTCTGCACGGCTATTAAAGAATTCTTATAGAGATAAAGTCCGTCTGCAGATAGAATTAAATTTTTAGAATGCTTAAGTGTCTGAATTTTTCTGGTCTTTGTATCAATCGTTAAAATATTATTCGTTGCTACGAACAATTTACTTCCATCGGTAGTAATATCTATTCCATTGGGATAAATTTCTCCAGTTAAATCAACAAACTTTTCTATTTCATCTTTATCGCTTTCTATAACATAAACAGCGGGCACGTGGCTATCTGTAGCATAAACATCCCCGTTTGGTGCTACGGTAACGTCATTCAAAAAATGTTTTTCGCTTTGCAACAGCATGTATTTTTTTATAAGCCTTCCCGATGTCAAATCATATTTAAATAGTCCCGACATTCCTATGGACTCTTTAGAAAGATTTTCGCGAGGAGTGCTACAACTGCTGACAACCCAAAGCAGTCGTCTCTCGACATCGATACACATACCGAGTGTTGGGACAAGTCCGTCCTCGCGCTGCTTTTTGAAATCACTAATGTTTCCGTCTGAATCAATTTTAACAATTTTATATTTGTATAAACTACTTAGATAAAAAACTTTTTCCACCGGGTCATATGCAATTCCCTCCGGTATTAAATCTTTCTCATTAATAACAAATGCAATTGTACTGTTAACAATCGGTTTTTTAGCTTCACTTATTTTCTTTAATAGCCCTTTGAATTCGTCGGTTTCTCTAATATTATCAAAATCTCTTTCGCTCTCGGCATTGAAAGCCAACTCTATTTTGTCATCAACCATTTTGTTTAAAATCTGCACCGACTCCGATACATTATTATTTAACGCATAAGCACAAGCAAGGTTATAATAGAGCAATAGATTTTCCTGGTCGAACTTGACTGCTTTTATTGTGCTACCTAAAAATTCGGGATAATCTTTTTGTTGGTAAGCCGAAATACTTTTGCTGTAATAATAATTAGAGCTGTCGCTGTTCGTTTGAGCTATTAGACAAATACTAGAAATGAAAAAAAGAAAAAGTACGCGTTTCATAGAATCCCCCAAAGAAAAAATTGTAACTGATTGATATTATTATTAAAAGATTATTGATGCTGCATTGTTAAAAATAATAAATAATTCCATGGTTAACCTCGTATAATTAACTGTATCTGTAAGCTGGGAGTGCTGTCAAATTCAAGCATTGCGTTAATCAATTTAAACGATACAAATTTTTTTAACTGTTCTGCTTTAATCTCTCCTTCGACAATTAATTTATCCCTTAACAATTTTTCTCTTTGCGTTCCTTTTAAAAGCGGCACGGAGGGAGTAAACCAATTTTTGCCGTCAAAAAAAACTACATTTGAAAAAGAGGTGTCTGTAACCACTCCGTTTTTAATGATCAAAATTTCTTCATTATCTCTGCAATCAATTTTCTTCTTTAGAAGACCAAAAATTTTTCTATCTGCATATTTATATGAATAATCAATCTCATCACATTCAACCGTTTTAACGCGCGCTATCTTTTGAGGAACATATTCCAGCCACTCAATTTTGCTGATTTCTCTATTATAAGTAACTCTGCATTTGAAAAGTCCGGCTTTCTTTTCAATAGGAACTTGTAAAATCTTCTCAAGATCAATTATACTCGTTTCACCGAATAATTCTATTCTTGCTCTATTCATTCTCTCGTTATGAAATGAAAGGTTAAACAATTTTCCGTTATGGAGCTTTATGGTTTCAAGTAATAGGGACATACACTTTATCAATTAGTTCTTGATATTCCGATTTTGGATCGCTCATAGAAGTAATACCGCCGCCGCTTTTGTAATACAAAGTACCATTTATATTTTCAATAAATCGAATCATAACAGCGCTTACTAAATCTTTTCCATCAAAATATCCGCAAACACCGGTATAAAATCCTCTTTCATAGCCTTCTGCTTCTTTAATTATTTCTACGGTTTTCTTTTTGGGTGCACCGGTTACTGATCCGGCCGGGAGAAGAGTAAAAATTAGTTCGCCCAATTCATCCAAATAATTATTGGGAAGTTCGCCGCAAATAATAGAACTAACTTGCAA
>DYJK01000041.1 GCA_020723165.1 Melioribacter roseus
TAAAAACTTTTCCTCCTAAAAATTTTGCTCTTTCTTTCATCCCCGTAATTCCAATCGACGAAATATTAAAAAGATGTTCGTCAGATATTCCTTTGCCGTTATCCTCAACTTCCAAAAGGAATTTGTCGCCCGACAATTCTACTTTTGCAGTTACAAGAGATGCGTTCGAATGACGCGCAACGTTAGTCAACGTTTCTTGAAAGATACGGAAAACAGCGGTTGATCTTTCTTTCCCTAATTCAATCTTCTGGATATTACTGTCGAAAACACACCGAACCTTATACCTTTTCTCAAATTCCTTTGCGTGCCAATCCAAAGCAGCAATTAATCCTAAGTGATCTAAAATATCAGGTCTAAGTTCAGTTGCAATATTTTTTACGGTACCGATAAGGCGGTCAATCATTTTTTCAATTTGACCCAATTGATTTGTTATTTCTTCCTTTAGCAAGTCGGGCTTAACAAGTAAATCATCTTGCAACAAAGTAAGATCCATCTTAATAGCAGTTAAAACTTGCCCAAGCTCGTCGTGAAGTTCCCGGGCTATATACGAACGTTCTTCTTCCCTTGCTGCTTCCAGACTTGCTGAAAGCGCTCTCAGTTTTTCTCTTGAATTAATTAATGCATCCTCTACCCTCTTAAATTTAGTTACATCCAGGCATGAGCCATAAATGTTTTTTGCACCTTCTTCCATACTATCCAGGACAATTCCTTTTGTATATAAAATACGCTTTTCACCATCCGGCCTAATTATTCTTTCGTAATGTTCAAAGGGTTCGTGTGTTTCGCGTGCACGATCGATATTTGCAAGAATTACATTAGCATCTTCGGGGTGAACTAATTTTAAAATTGAATCGAACTTACCGTCAAAATCCTCGGGTTTAAGTCCATATATTTGAAAAAGTTCTGGAGAACAATTTAGTTTATTTGTTTCTAAATTCCATTCCCAGCTTCCAAGATGGGCAATCTCTTCAGCAAAGTTCATCATCAATCTGTTCTTCTTGAGCACTTGTTCACTAAGTATTCTCCCGGTTACATTACGAAACACACTAAGTAACAACGCATCACCGGACTCAATTTCGACAAACGTAAATGTTCCTTCTAGAAATACAACTTTTCCAGACGGCAGTAAAATTTTCTGTTCAAGACTTGCTGGAAAACTTTTCTCTTCGAAACGTGTCTTATAATTTTGAAGCATAATTTCTTCATTCTTTCCGCCGCTGTAAGTAACTGTTAGAGGTTTTTCTATAATATCTTGAATTTCCATTTCAACCAAATTGCAAAAAGCTTCATTAGCAGCAATGATAATCCCGTCTTTGTCGGTTAACCGCATTCCTTCGGCCGAGTTTTCCCAAACGGAACGGAATCGTATTTCCGATGAACGAAGCGCTTTCTCTGCCTCTTTGAGTTTGGTAATATCGGTAAGCGTTCCTTCATAAAATAACATGCCGTGCTTATCAGCAAGGAGGTGAGCATTCTCCCTCACTATCAAAGGGGTTCCATCTTTACGTTTAAGATGTAGTTCTATGCTGTGCAGCTTACCGTTGATTTCTAATTTTTTAATCCAGAATGTTCTTTCCGATGGGTTTACGTATAATTCGTTCGCAATATCGGCAGATAGAAGTTCTTCCTTAGATTTGTAACCAAGCATCTGCACTAATGTATCATTAACATCGACTAGTTTGCCATCGGGTGTGCTAAGGTAGATACCATCCGGAACGTTTTCGAAGAGCCATCGGAATTTCGCTTCTGATTCACGCAACGCTTCTTCGGCTTTTTTGCGTTCAGTAATATCATGTGCAATAAGTATTTTTCCTAATTCGACTCCCTTATGAATTATTCCCAGCTGCGAAAGTGAGAGAATCTTCTTTTCACCATTCGATATATAGTCAATTTCATAATCGGCAAAATCGAAGTCTCTACTTATCTCATAATTATTAAAAAGACTGTTAACACTAACACCGTCTTCTTCATCGATATGTTTCAATCCGAATAACTTTTCGGCATAGGTATTCGATTGAAGTATTTTCCCCTCCTTGTCAAGAATAAGTACTGCATCTTTCAAGCTGGCAAATAAATCGTATGCAATATCTTCAACGCCCGGTGTAAACAATCTGTACTTTACAACCGCAACCAAAATAAAATATGATTGAACTACCGTTGTTGATTCACCCATCTGGACAAGATTATGATAACCGAATACATGGGGAATAATTACATTAGAGATCAAACCTAACATCAAACTTATTAATGAACCGGTGAGTATTAACGGCAATGATTTTTTATAAGTATAATCTGAAGTCGTTTTAATTTTTGCAACGATGAGATAAACAGAATAAACCGCCGGCAGAATAATCGCTATTACAATCGCCGGGAAATAAAGCATGCCTTGAATTCTATCATAACCCCATACTGTTTTAACATAATCTGCCAAAATAAGATTTGTACTAAGACTTATTAGGATAGTAGTAAAAACTGAAGTAGAGGTGATGTAATAGATTAAATCTTTTTTTCTTCCTATAAAAGTATATGTAAAATTTAAAAACCAGAAGGTTGGCGCCAAACTCATTATGGAATTTATCTTGATAAGAGGCATAATATATTTTTCAGGGAGGGGCTGGCGGAGTACAATTTCGATAATAATCCACAACGTTAAATTTGTTGAGTAAAGCAGAAATGAATTGTTTACCGGTCTTTCTTTCCTATTAATGAATATATAACTCCATACCGCCCCATTAAATAGAAGTGCAACTATTGGTATGATAGTATAAGTATTCATAGTTTATTAAAATTAGGGGAGAGGTTTTATATAAATATACATTTCTTGTGGATAAAAATCTCAATGATAAAAGATTGAAAGGTTTCATTATAATTTTATATGCTGGCGTGGAGTCCTTTAACTAGGTTTGGAAATATGATGACAAAAAAAACATCATATTAAAAAACAATATTTCCTTATTTTGTTTCCGGTAAATTAATTTATAAGATAATACTTGTAACCAGGTAAAAAGCAGCGATTGTTATTAGATTACAATTTTAATAATAAGTCGGAGGGTAAATGAAACTCTTTAAAAATGCACTTTCGTTGATAGTTATTTCTTTACTGCTAATGGGTTGTTTAGAATATGATGAAAAGATGAAGTTGAATTCAAACTTTGCCGGTGAACTCACTTTTGCTATTGGGATTAGCGAAGAACTTTACAACCTTGGCGGTGAAAGCCCTGAACTAAAAAACTTTGACGAAAATAAGATGAAAGAGAGTTACACAAACAAGCAAGGGATTAAATTTATAAGCAGCCGTTCTTATTCGGAAGGCGGTAATAAATGGATGGAAGTTAAAATCGCTTTTGATAGTATCGAAGATTTGATTAACTCAACAACCGATTCTACTCAAAAAGGCATGATTGGAGAAATTTCAATCAATGAAGATAAAGACGGCAATTTCGTTTATTCCAGAAATGTTTTCGGAAATGAAACAGAGCAAGATTCCACCGCAGATGAGATGTCGCAAAGTATGATGGATATGATGTTCGGGAAATATCAATGGAAATTTGAATTAAGTCTTCCCTCTAATATAATTTCTTCAAACGCCAAACCGGAAAACGTTGATAATAACAATAACACGGTAAAATGGACTTTCCCTTTATCCTCACTATCAACCAAACAATTGATGACAGTAACTTTTGAAAACCCGAACAAAATTAGTTTTGTGAATTATATTATTGGATTTATTGTACTAATTATTGCCGCCGCTGTGTTTATTTTATTATTACGAAAGAAAGGTTCAAGTCAATCAACCAGGTAAGAAATTCCTGGTTAGTAAAAAATTTGATGATATAAACAGTATACATCAAATTAATAAGGTGAAATTGTGAGCGCGGGTGGGCTCTTCCGAAGGAATCCCTTTGGGAGAACCACCGACCCCTCCGGCTTACCCGTCGGAGTGCTCTACCCCTGAGCTTAATCTGTGTAAATAATCGATCGCTTTTTCAGAATTCTTAAACGATTTTAATTTCAATTCCAACCGGTATGCCTTACCCTTCGTTGAACAAGGAAACGATATTATTAACTGCCATGGACCTTTACCTTTTGTATAACTACTACGGTTTCCATTGTGGCGTTTTAGTCTATCTTCAAGATTAGCGGTATGACCAATGTAGTGTAAGTTTTGTGAATTGGATTTGATGATATAACAGTATACATCAAATTAATAAGGTGAAATTGTGAGCGCGGGTGGGCTCGAACCACCGACCCTTTGCTTAAAAGGCAAATGCTCTACCCCTGAGCTACGCGCCCTTACTACTTTCAATAACAATTTCTAAGAACCATCGATTTCCCCGGTTTTTAGTCGGAGTACCCTACCACCGAAAAGCGCTTGTTCTTATCATGATAGGTATTACATTTTGTCAAAATTTGAGCCGTAAATATAAATCTTAGGGTTTTAAATTCCAAACTTTGGCTAGTATAAAGTAATACGCCAAGCTATCCGATTGGCAGTTCGCTTTATGTGTTTAAGATGTAATGAATAAATGGTTATATCAACATTTTTTTTTATATTGTTTTTAATTCAAAAATGAAATTTCTGTATGAAAGACATTAAAATTCTTATTGCCGATGACGACGAGACTTTATGTTATCTTTTGAAAGAAGAACTAGTAAATGAAGGGTATTTGGTTGATATAGTATATGACGGTAAAGATGCTATAGAGAATATTAAAAAACGACCGTATGATATATTACTGCTTGATCTGGAGATGAGAGAAATACACGGCGAGAAAGTATTAAACTTTGTAAAAGATAATCATCCTTCAATCCAAGTGATTGTTCTAACTGCTAAATCCGATGTCCGCACGGCAATTGATTGTATAAAACGCGGAGCTTATGATTTTATCACGAAACCCTACGAGTTAGGTCAGCTTTGTGTTACAATAGAACGAGCAATTGAACATAAAAATTTAATTCTTACAAATAAAATTTTATCATCCAAAATTGATCAGACCCTTCCATATACAATCATAGGTGAAAGCGAAAGTATAAAGAATGTTACAAGGTTAGCGGAGCGTGCAGCTAAGTCGGAATCAAATATTTTACTTGAAGGTGAAACCGGTACCGGCAAAGAATTATTTGCAGAATTTATACATAAAAATTCGGAGAGAGCGGATAAACCTTTTGTAGCAATAAATTGTGCATCCTTGCCCGATCAACTTATTGAAAGCGAACTTTTTGGTTATGAGAAAGGTGCATTCACCGATGCTAAGACATCAAAACAAGGGTTGGTTGAGATTGCTAACGGCGGAACACTATTTTTAGATGAGATTGGCGAACTAAGCTTAGCATTGCAGCCAAAACTTTTACGATTTCTCGAGAACGGTGAATTCAGAAGGATTGGCGGCGTAAGCAATTTAACATCCTCTGTTAGGGTTATTGGTGCGACAAATAAAAATCTAATGGAAGAAGCCGAGAAAAAAAATTTCCGCCGCGACCTACTTTTCAGGTTAAATGTTATTACACTCACCATACCGCCTTTAAGGGAAAGGCAAGGAGATGTTGTCTTACTTGCCGAATATTTTTTACAAAAGAAATCACCAATCCGCTCAACAAAAAAATTATCCGAAGATGCAAAAAAAGATTTAATGCGTTATAATTTTCCCGGCAATGTACGCGAGCTGGAACACATGATTGAACGGTCCGTTATTTTTTCGGATGGCGAAGTGATACTGACAAAAGATTTGAATATTCCCAAAGAGGATTTCGATTTTTCCAATTACATTCTTGAAGATGGAAAACTGTTATCACTTGATGAAATAGAGATGATGCATATCAAAAGGGCTTTAGACCATAATAAATGGAACCGGGAAAATACCGCACGATCATTAGGCATTAGCCAAAAAACATTATACTCAAAGATTATTAAGTATAAATTGAAATAAATGCAATCGAAAGAGCCTTCATCATTCAATCACCTCGCACATGATCTAAACAATATTCTTACAAGAATTCTAAATAGTGTTGAGCTGTTAAAGCTAAAGATAAGTAATTATGATGATGTGAGTCCGTTATTAAGCAGCATAGAAAACGGAACTTACATGGCAGCAGAAATTATAGAAGATGTAATTTCCGAGACTACTCAAAAAGCTATTAGGAAAAAGAGAATCAATGTTAACTCATTACTGACCGATTTAATTAATACAATTAAAGTTCAAGCGAAAGAAAAAATAACATTCAATTTGAAACTTGAACAGAATATAGGTTTGGTGGAAGCCAGGTATTCGGACTTATACCGAGTGTTCATGAATTTAATTGCCAATGCCGCCGAAGCAATAAATGAAAAGGGAGCTATCACAATAACTACATCAAAAACCGAATCTCCTGGTAAAAAATCAGCTGATCCAAAATTGTTTGATGCAGAATCTTTTATCCAAATTAAAGTAATAGATAACGGCGCCGGGATTGATCAATCAGTTATGCCGTATATTTTCGATGAGAACTTTTCGACTAAAAACAGAAAGAGAAATTCGGGGTTTGGTTTATCGATTGTTAAAAAAATAATCGAGGAATGGTCAGGCTCTTTAAAAGTTTCCAGTGAAAAAGGAAAAGGGACAGAATTCACAGTTACATTCCCGGTTGTTCACTATAAATCAGAAGAAAAATCATCTAATCAAAAAACCATATTAGTAGCCGAGGATGAAGATACTCTTAGACAATTATTAGCCGAGCTGCTTGAATCATATAATTATACTGTTATTACATTTTCTAACGGAGAAAGTGTAATAAATTTTCTAAGGAATAATCCTTTGCCCGATCTTTTTATCATCGACCAGAATATGCCTGATGTAGACGGGTTGACTTGTGTAAAAAAGATAAAAGAAATCGATAAAAATATTCCGATAATACTTGCAACGGGTTCAAGAGGTGATGAATACCAGCAGAGCGATACAACAAATCTTGTTAATAAAGTGTTGAACAAGCCTTACAATTTTGAAGATATGCTTTCTGCCGTGCGCAGTTTGATATTTGATTAATCCAAATTTGAATTAAGATCAATAATATTCAGATCATTGACATAGGGAGTGATAACCGGTTTTTTAATCGAGCCGAGTTTTTCTAGTACAGAGACTATTTCCCGTGCTGCATTTTCTATAAATTCTATTCTTTTTGCAACCACCTCTTTAGAATAATTATCTTTAGACAATTCCCTTCTAATAGCAGCGGTAGATAGATTAATCAATGTTAAAGGTTGTTTAATTTCATGATTAGCTGTAACCACAGTTGCTGCATAAGTTCGGATCTTTTCAATTTCTAATAATAGTTTGTTTGTTTCGCTGAAACGCAAGGCAGAGTTGATTCTTGCAATCAACTCAATTTTATTAAAAGGTTTTTTTATGTAATCGAAAGCGCCGGAATTTAATCCTTGTTTAATGTTATCCGCTTCGGTAAGAGCAGTTAATAAAATTATCGGTATTAGTTTGGTTTCGACTTTTGTTGAAAGAACTTTGCACACATCATAACCGGAAACATCAGGCATCATAATATCTAATAAAATTAAATCGGGCTTTTCTTCAACAGCTTTTTGAATACCCATATTTCCATCGTATGCTTTAATCACCTCAAATCCTTCGTGTTCAAGTCTGTCTTGAAGCAAAAAAACATTATCAGGGTAATCGTCTATAACTAATATTTTTTTCATGTTTAATTGATCTTAACTTTTAAGTAGGATTTTATTTTAGACTCAAGCATTGTAAAATTAATCGGCTTGGTTACTAAATCATTAAAACCGTTTTTTTCGATAACATGTTTATTATCAAGCATAGCATATGCGGTAAGTGCGATTACCGGCAGATCGGAAAATTTATCATTACTTCTAATACGCTTTATTGTTTCAAAACCATCCATTTGTGGCATCATAATATCCAGCAAAATTAAATCGGGTGTAAGATGATTGAGCATCAATATACATTCCATTCCATTATGAGCAAACATTACTTCGCAATCCATTTCTTTTAAATACTCACCAACAGTAAACAGAGAATCACCGTCATCATCAACAACAAGAATAGTCGGCTTAATGGAATTATCACCTTTATAAATTTCTTCAGTCAGCGGTTTCTCAATCTCTTCCAATAAATTAAGTTTTTTGTTTGTTAAATTATCATCAAGCATTAAACGATCTTTCAGATCCTTCAGTACATCTAACGGATGGTTTTTTACTTTCAGCGTTAATTGTTCTATTTCTTTTATAAGTTCAGAATCAAGTCTTGCTTCGGTATCAACACTGCCAAATAAAATTACTCCGGTATTTTTATGAAGTTTTTTCTGCTTTATCTGATAACATAATTCGATTGATTTCCCGCCCAGCGATTCTATATCAACAAAAACAAGATTAGCATGATCATTTGGGATGAGTTTTAATAATTCATTTGTATCCGTTACGAGTTCAACGGGAATGGTATTGCCAATAGAATTTTTGATCTCATCAGCATATTTTGAATTGAAATTTATTAAATAGATTTTTTCCGGTTTCTTATGAAATGATAATTCAAAATTGTCAATTATATTTCTCAAGCTGGTATCGGTTATTGGTTTAAACAAATACTCAAAGATATTCGGCATCCATCCCAACTTTTCTCTTTGCATGATCAATAAAGAAATTATTTGTGTCTCCTTAGTTTTAGGATTGCTCTTAAGCTTGGAAACCAAGGACAAAAAACCAGTTGCATGTAAATCCGGGTTGATAATAATTGTTTTAAATAATTGATCTTCAACAAGATTAAAAATCTGGTCCTTAGATTCGGCAGTAAAAACCTGATAGGAATAGGATCTTAAATAATCACCAATAAATTTATTTGTGTTTTGGTCTTTCCCTATTATTAAAGCAGAATTTTTTTCAACCGTATGAAGCTCTTCGTCAACTTTTAAATAAGTTGATTCTTCCATATCGATCACATCAAGCACAATATCATCTAATGAAAAGTAAAACACGGAACCTTTTCCGGGTTCGCTGTCAACTTTAATTTCACCGCCTAGCAATTCAACGTAACGTTTGCAAATTGCCAAACCGAGTCCGGCGCCGCCAAATTTTCTATCAATTCCATTTTCGATCTGCCTGAACTCGGAAAAAATCAATTTTTTATTTTCTTCCGAAATTCCAATGCCGCTGTCGGATACTCTAAAATCAATTCTATTATCTGCATTAAGAGTAATCGCAAGTTTAACCTCGCCAGTTTCTGTAAATTTAACGGCATTAACCAGAAGATTGGTAAGTATTTGATCAAGTTTACTTTTATCGGTGCTTGCTAATAGATTTTTTCCTTTCGGGAGATCCATAATAAATTTTAATTTTTTCTCCGATGCGATGTGTTCAATATTTGGTTTTATTTCATCAATCAAATCACTGAATAAGAAACTTTCTTTTTTAATTTCAATTTTCCCCGATTCAAATTTGGAAAATTCAAGTATGTTGGTTATTAATCCAAGCAGCTTCTTCCCGTTTCTAAAAACAACATTCAATCTCTCCTTGGATTTTGGATGGCTACACATATCCTTTATCATTAACTCGGTTAAACCTAAAATTGAAATTAGCGGTGTTCTAAGCTCATGTGACATACTTGCAAGAAATTGCGATTTAACTTTTGTCAATTCTATTGCTTTAGCTCTCTGCCGTTCAAGTTCGTTGGCTTTTTCTTGAAGCTGTTTATGGAGATTCTTTAATTCCTGGTTTTGTTCTATAATTTGTTGATTTTGTTTCTGGTACTCTTCATTTAGTCTTCTTAATTCAAGCACAAGGTTTTCAAGTTGTTCAAGAGAAACCGCATTTGTTAAACCAACAGCAAGCTGCTCCTGGATATTACCTATAAAGTTTTTAATATCGTTTCCCGGTATGCTTTCGGATGCAAGTTCCAGTATTGCAATAGTTTCTTTGTTATAAATAACCGGGAATACAAGAAGATATTTAATTTTTATTGTGGCAAGACCGGTTTTTATTTCAGGAAAATTTTCCTTAAAAGAAAATTCTACAATTTCTTTTTTCTCTATTGCATTGCTATAAAAATCCGAATCCTGGGTCGGCTTGATAAGATTTCTGCTTACACCATATGAAGAGATTAATCTTAATTTTTTTTGTTCAACCAAATAAAGAACGCCAAAAGTTAAACCGGTTGATTTAATAATTTTTGAAAGTGCAGATTCAGATATTTCATGGATGGAAGGATTCTGATTTATGAGTGTAATAAATTCAGTGTATTCTTTTTCGGCTTTCTCTTTTTGCTCAAGAACTTCTAACATGCGGTTAAACGCATTACCAAGCATACCTATTTCATCTTTTGTAATAACCGTAACGCGGTATTCAAAATTCCCCTTGCCGGCCATTTCGGCAGCTTCGCTCAAAAAGGAAATTTGTTTGCGCAACCTTGTTGTTGTTATCAATACAAGAATTATCGTTATTGCTGCACCGGCAATTACCAATAATATCATAACTGTGCGTAAATCATTTCTAAAATCGACACTTTCTTTATAGGGATTAAATATCACGAAATTGATTTTGCCGCCCGGCGTCAATAATAAACGTGGAGTAAAAAGAGATGAAACAAAATCCGCTGTTTCTAACTGTTCGCTATAAATATCAAAATTATTTTTAAACCTTAAATTTCTAACTGAATTAACAACATTTAATAAGTACCTCTGGTTTTTATCGGTATTTGAAATTTCAACCGGCGAATCATTGATCACCAATGCAACCTCGGCTCTAATTTTCTGTGATATTTCATCAAGCAGTTTTTGAGATGCCAGGTAACCATAGTAAATTGTTCGGCCGTCGCTCATTTGCGAATATTCAAGAATAGCACTTGGATTATCGGCAAAAAATTGTTTGAAATTCCTGGAACGAGTGTTGACTGATTTATCGGACTTAACTTTTATTTCCGAAGTGTTAATTAAAGTATCATTAACAACGGTAAATATAAAATCGATATTGGTCGAATCTATATTGATCGAGTTAATTGCAGATAAGTGCGGGGTAAGTTTTTGAAAATCCTCATCTGCTTTTTCCAAGGATTCCTGGAGAGCAAAAATAAAATCATTGGTGGAATAGAGAATAGATTGATATTGGTATCTAGAAAATAATCCCCCGGCAAGCGAGTAGTATATATACGTTGAGACAACAGAAATTACCAAAATAATTATTGATGTAATTAGTATAAGTCTTACGTTTAATTTCATGACGGTTCATTAACATTTTTATCTGACTCAAAATTTCGAGAAACTGAATCTTAAATGATAAGATTCGAATTAATCTTCTTTTTCCTCTTCTTCATCCTTTTTGATACTGGATTTATATTTCTCCATCTCCAGTGAACCCTTCTCCAATTCCTTCTTTAGAACTTCGTTATCCCGTTTACGCGATAATCTTTCTTTTAAAGATGGGAGAATCTCTGCTTTAATCAATATTATAATTTCTTTTTTGGCAATTGTTTTTTCATCATAACCGGTCAGATAGCGTATACCAAAAACCCACCACGGCAAATCTTTTAAAAATGGAATCCCTCTTCTAATAAAAGTCTCTTCATTAACAAACAATCCGCCTATTGCTGTCTCTTCACCATCAAGTAATAAAACGCTGGTTATTGCTTCTGTCTTTCTTATTTCTGTGCTGACTACGTCAGGAAATGCCGAACTTCTTTCAACTTTAAGTTTGAGTAGAACGTAATCGATACCGTCTTCATTATAAATGTAAGGAGTAACCTGGATGATTGTTCCCGTCGAATAAAACTTATCTATCAAGTTACCGGCAAAGTCTCTTTCTTTAATCGAGAAATCAGAACCAACCTGGGTTCTTCCTTCAATTTGATTTCTAACGGTCACAGTCGGCCGTGCAATAATTTCACCCAAGTCCTCTGTTTCAAAAAATCTAAAGAGAGCAGTAGCGTTGCCGGTAAACTTTCCCATTTCAAATTCTGATTCGGTAGTAACATCAAAAGTCGGCGGTTTTTGAAGTGAAGCCGCAGTTGTAGTTGAGCTAGACGACTGATCTGACTGCTCTTGAACACTTACAAGTTCACTCCCAATAGAAAGTCCGCTGCGTGAAAGTAAAAACTGCCAGTTAATTCCATGCTCATTCATTTCTGAAACATTAGCTTCAAACAACAATGCAGAAATTCTAACTTCGCGTTCATCTACCGGGGCATAAACTTCTTTTTCGAGAGCCTCTTTTGAATCATCTTTCCTTTTAACAACAATAACCGTTTCTGTCTCTTCTACAATGTAATTATTGTACTGTACTATTATAAAGAGAGCCTTTTTATAGTGCATGTTATCCAACTGTACACCAATAGGATTTGTATTTGAAACGGTAGAAGCAATTTTTTTGCCGGTGGTTTTTTCGCTTACCTTGCTTAACACCTCTATTGCCTGGTTAAAAGGAATTGTTTCCGAGAGGGTTACCAATTCATTTGGATTAACAGCACCTTGTAATTTCTGTTTTAGATCGAGCTGAGCATTTATTGTAACTGTTAAACCTATTACGATTATAAATGTTATTAATCTTTTCATTTTATTCACTCAACTTTTTTTCTATCAAGTTGTAAAGTTATAGTTTCGATAACACCGCCCTTATTCAACACAAAATTCACTTCGTTAGTTTGATAATTAATATTTGTTAAGTAACCAAGATAAACCTGATCCCCTTCCCAGAGTAAATATGTATTTCCCTTGGAGTCAGCCAGGAAAGCACCATCGGGAATAAGGGCAAGCAAGTTAGCTGTTTGTACATCCAATAATCCTTCTTTGTTCGGCGGTATTTCGTTCCTGATTAATGGGTAAAAAATATCATATGCCGGGTTCGGCTCAAGGGAGTTTTCAGTATATTCTTTTACATAGAACCGGTCATCATTAGAAAAATAAACCGACACTTCAAATTTATAATTTACTAAATAATGCGGCGTTCCATCTTCTTCAACTTTAACATTATTTGTTATATCTACGCCGGAAATCTTTTTCAAAAGTTTACTTTCTTCAATTGCGTAAATCAATCTATTCAGATCGTTATACTCTGCTATACCGGTTAATGCATAATGATAAATATTAAAATGGTCGGTTACTTCCATCTCTTTGTATTCTATATTTACATATGAAAGCGGAGAGAATGAATAGCTTACTTGATTAATAAAATCGAAGAAATCGGATTGCGGAAGATTGTAAGGAATATTGTATTTTCTATTTGCAAGAATTGAATCAAGCTGTGCAACACGCTTTTTTAGATGTGCTAATTGCATTACAAGATCATCAGTATCGAGCTGGTAAAGTTTCAAATCTTTAATCTTCTGTTCCCTATCCTCAATTTTTCCTTTTAACAAAACATAGTTGAACAATCCGCCGCCAATAACGATACCGATAAGAATAATAAGAATAATTACAGTATTTTTTACTTTGCTGCTCATTTAACACTTAACGAATCTTGTGAAATGATCTCTTCTTTTTCACCAAGTTTAAAATTAATTGTATATGCAAAAGCACTCTTTTCGCGCAGCGGTTCATAATTAATAAAATTCAGCATTCCATCTTTACTGAACTGTGTAAATTCGGTTAACACACTCCGGGAAAGTGCAAAACCATAAATTTTTACTTCTTCCGGTGTAAGAGATTCAAGTCTCGTCAGCCAAAAATTTCTTCTGCGTTCTATAAAATCAGAAACTTTAGTTATCGATTTATTCCAAATACCGGTACCAACAGCAGCCGAATCCAATATTGCTTGTGTAGCATCAAAACTGTTAATTCTGCTATCGAGCGGAGAAATTTCATCAACCAACGCCTGGTTTTGTAATTGACGTTGTGTAAGCCGGTCAATTTCAAAATCAAGTTCTCTAATTTCCCGGTAACTGGATAAAATTTGGAATGTAAAAAAGAAGGTCGCGCCAAATAGAAACGGTAAAAGAGCATAACTGTGCCACCCAAACTGAAGAAATTTTTGATTCTCCTGGATATACTTTGGTAAGAAGTTAATACCAACATGTTCTTTGCTTAATTCATCAAAATATTCAACAGCAGTTGCAAGCGGAATAGCGAATAATGCTAAGTTAGCAATATCATCTTCCGTAATCATCGATGTATCGAGACCTTCAAATTTCAATTCGCTTACATTAGCTTCGGGAAACGTTCCGTAAAAAGAGAGAATCAAATTTTCAGATCGATCTTCACCGCAAAGAATGATATTATCGAGTTTAGGTATACCGCCATTTTCCATTTCGAGAAGAATTTTGGAAAAGTAAACATCATAGGTATGAAGATTCTTTGTTCCGATATCTAAAGTTGTTCCGATGTGTTTTAATTTTTGACCTTCAAGAAAAATTAATTTGCTGTATTCTTTTCCAATATAAATAATTAAAGTATTATCCTCCGGGAAGAATTTGTACGATTTGCTTATATAATATGCCAGCGATAATTCCGCTGTTTTTACAGTTGGAATTCTTAAATAACGCCGCTTATTATAATTAGCCAATAAATTAACAAGTTGAACGCAAGGAATATCTCCTTCAATAAAAACGCTTAGCATAGCTTTGTCGTTCAACTCTGTTACGTCAACAGAATCTTCATCAACAACAATACCTTTAGCCGATTGAATATCGGTGATTATAGATTGAAGCAATTTCTTTTTGTTTTCGTCGCGCTGACCTTCGTACAAATGATAGTTAACAACCGGTTCTGTTATAATAGGTATGAATTGAAGATTACGGACTTTCATTCCATACAAAGAGCTTTGCAGTTGGCCTACATCAGAAGTATCAACCGGTTCAGGTATTTCGGCAATATCATCTAATTTATCGAAAGAAATTTCTGCCGGTGTTTCTTCTCTGTTTAACTCTGAAATTATTTCTCTTTTGGATGATGATTGCAGAGTTCTAGACATAGTTAAAGAAGCAACGCGCAATATTTTTACTGCACCTTTCTCTTTAGTGAGTACGGCAAGTTTAGCATCATTACCTTCGCAATATAAACAGACAATGGGTTTCATCTACATAGCTTTCATTAACTGCATTATTCTGTTTTTATTATTAGCATAAGCGATAGCATTTTCCTTGGAAATCTTTCTTTCCGTGAATAAACGTAACAAATCTTGTTCCATTGTGATCATTCCTTGTGGACCGCCCTGATTGATCATCATATAAATTTCGCTGGTATTATTATTTTTAATAGCAGCTTTAACACTTGGTGTAACTAAAAGAACCTCTTTAGCTAAAACACGCTTGCCATCCATACTTGGAACCAATTTTTGAGATACAACTGATATCAAAACGTCTGCCAATCGATTACGAACCCGATCTTGCTCAACAGGGTTAACTTCTGCAATAATACGGTCAATTGATTCAACTGCCGAGGATGTATGTAATGTAGAAAATACCTTGTGACCGGTATCAGTTACTTCTAAAGCAGCCAAAATAGTGTCAGGATCGCGCATTTCACCTATTACTATTATATCAGGGTCCTGACGCAAAGATTGTACAACACCTTCTTTAAAGGTGATAACATCTTTCCCAACTTCTCTGTGTTTAATGATAGATATTTTGGAAGTATGCACGTACTCAATTGGTGATGCTATAATTACTATATGACAAGGATCGAACTGGTTGTGATAGTCAATTATTGCATCAAGTGTAGTTGATTTACCCGAACCGGTAATGCCGGTTATTAACGATAAACCGAACTTGATGTAATTATGACTCATCATTTTTACCGCTAAGGGATGAAACTCTAAAGAGTCAACATTTCTTATAGTTGCCTGAATCGACCTCATGTTCAAAGCTAAAGTATCCAGATCGAAATATGCATCGGCACGGAATCTTACATGTGCATTTTGTTTTGGGTAATAAAAAGTGTAGCTGAAATCCAAATTTCTATTTTCCAAAAGGTAGGAAGCTTGATTTTTATTCAGTAAACTTACAATAAGAACTGCTGCCTGATCTTCTGTAAATTGCGTAATTTCTTTTACTCTTTCTTTCTTTCCAAAAACCCGAAACCAGACAAAACCTTGGGCACCATAACCGCCTATTTCAACATCAGAAGCATGCTTTTCAATCATTAAACTTAAGATAAGGTTGGCAAGATTGATAATCTGCATTTTCGATTCGACCGGTATCTGGTCGATATTCTCAACTATAAATCGAACTCGTTCTGGACCTAAAACAGTTGGTGGAATGTGTTGTGTGAATGTGCTTATGATCTGTTTAGCTTCTTCGATCATCAATAGTTACCGAATTACTGAGTAATATTGGATTAAGTCATTTTCTTCAAGCAATATAACAAAAAGAAATATGAATCCCTTCGTAGGAAAATAGATTAATCCTCCATTGTAGCACCAATTACTTCTTGAATAGAAGTTAAACCGGCTTTAACTTTTTCAAATCCGGAATCTCTAAGGCTAACCGTTCCATCCTTCCTTGCTTGCTCTCTAATAGCTTCTTCATCAACCTCCTCACCAGAGCGAACAATAATTCTTCTAATCTCTCTTGTGAAGTATAATGCTTCATGAATTGCCATCCTACCTTTATAGCCGGTATGATTACATTTATCGCAGCCAGCTGCATCGTAAATTTCGTGACCGGTCCAGTCCTGAAGATTTAAACCGGCATTTGCAATATGCTCTTCAAGGTTTACAACTTTCTTTTTACAATTTTCACATACTTTACGAATAAGTCTTTGAGCAACTATTATATTAATTGCATAAGCTATCAAAAAAGGTTCAACACCCATTTTATATAAACGTGCAACGGCACTCGGTGCATCGTTTGTATGCAAAGTAGAAAATGTAAGGTGACCGGTGTTAGCAAGTTTAATTGCGGTTTCAGCAGTTTCTTTATCACGCATCTCACCTACAAGAACAATATCTGGATCATGACGAAGAATAGATCGGATCGCTTGTTCAAAATTCATTTTATAGCCGATCTTCAATTGCCGGGCACCTTCAATTACATACTCAACCGGGTCCTCAACCGTAAGCACATTTTTTGTCGGGTTAATAACCTGGTATAAAGCGGCAACAAGAGTTGTACTTTTTCCGCTTCCGGTTGGTCCGGTTAGAATAATCATTCCTTGCGGCTGACTAATTGCCTTCACAAATGCTTTGTTGGCATAGCCGGTTAAACCCAATTTACCTAAGTCTTTTATTACCTTTCTATCATCAAGAATTCTTATAACAACACTTTCAAATTTATTTTTTAACTCTGTACCAACGGTTGGAAGAACAGAAACTCTGAAACGAATAATATGGCCGTCAATTTCCCTTTGAATAAAACCGTCTTGTGCACGTTCTCTTTCAAAACGGTCCAATCCTTTTGATCTGTCTTTTACAACAGCCATAATAGCTTCGGGCATTGTATTTTCTTGAATATGCCATAACTGTAATTTTCCATCAAGTCTAAAATGTATTTCGGTTTTGTTTCCGCTTTTCGGTATAACATGTATATCACTTACACCCTTTCTCACACCCTCTACCAAAGAAGCTTCAATCAAATTAATTAACGCACTCTTGTTAATTTCAGCATCGAGTTCTTCTTCGTTTATTCCAGCCTCTTCCTCAACAACATGCATTTCTTCACCGGCTTCCTCAATCATTTTGAGGTATTCATTTTCGGAAGAAACTAAGACGCTTATAAGTTTGTCGTAATCTTTTTTTCTTAAATAATTGATCTCATATTTTTTTGCATTAAGGGTGTACGCAATTTTTGCCAGTGATCTATCAGTAGGATCTGTAGCAGCTAAAATTAATTTGTCCCTAATCCTATCATCGAATTTAAATGGAATGACTTTATGTTCAATAAGCATTTTACTAACATCTTTACCTTGCCTATTCATCAGGTTTTTAATTTCGTTAATGCGCTCTTCGGATAATTCTTCCGGATGAATATTCAGTTCCTTGAAGGCATAAAGCACGGCAACTTCCCGAAAAATTATATCATGCTCGTAACCGAATTCATCAACTAAAATTTGAGCAAGATTTCTTTTCTGCTTTAGTTGATCTGCATCTTTTATTTTCAGCGCTTGCTCTAAAATTTTTGTATCGATTATTCCTTTTTTAAGTAAAAGATAACCGATTTTATCTGTCATTTCTAACTGTGTATCAAGCATAATAATCCTACCTTTCCTTTTACATAACGGGTGATTTTGGACTAATAGTTGCTGTTTCAGCAGATACCAAAGTTAATCCGATCATAACAATCATTATTATCATAGCAATCATAACCTGGATTAATTCAATTACATTTTTAAGACGAAAAACAGTTTCGCTTTCGTAGTAGTTTGCTAACTGTAAAGCCGTGTTCTTAACAGTACCGGTTTCTTCGCCGGAGTGAAATCTAGACAATGCTGTTTCGGTAAAGACACCGCTGGCTTCAAAAGATTCGGTAATGCCGGCACCACGCTTAATCATCATTGGAATAGAAACTTGTTTTATCTGCTGCTCAAAATAAGCATTACCGGTCGCTTCTGCGGCAATACGAATCGGTTCTATACTTTCTGCCGAACCACTGTATAAGGTATAGAAAACCCGGCAAAAAACTTCAATCAACGTTTTGTGTACCAGCGAACCAATGATAGGAATTTTAATGATTAACCGATCAAAGAATAATCTGCCGGATTTGGTTCTTGCAAACTGCCACAAAAAAATTGGTGGAATTAAGATTAATGCCATTACCAACCAAATATTACCAATTAAAAAATCGCTAATAGTTAAAGTAGCGGCGGTAAGGGGTGGTAAATCTATATCAAACTTTACAAATAATTTTGCTGTTTCGGGAAAGATGTAACCGATATAAAATATTACCGCAAGAAAAAGAACAAATACGGTGACTAAAGGAGTAATGAGAGCACTTTTTAGATTTTTTTTAAATTCTTGTTGCCTCTCCAAAAATTTTGCTGTTGCTTTATAAATTTCTGCCATGTTACCGCTTTTAGATGCTAAGCCCAGCATATAAGCAGTAAATTTTCCAAATACCGTTTGATACCTTAAAAAAGTAGCTTCGCTATCGGCACCTTTTTTTAATTCGTTATTAATTTGTTTTAAAGTTTCTTTAAGAGTTTTATTCTCAATATCATTAATAAGTAGTGTAAGAATTTCACTATACGGAAGTTTCTGATCTAGAAGCTCGGCACTAATTTTTACGTATGAAACAATGTCTTGCTGGGGAGGCTTAAAATTGAAATCAAATAATTTTTTGTTGACTGATAAAACTTCGTAGCCGAGTTTTCTCAAAGCATTTACAACCTCTTCTTTATTAAATGCTTTTTGTTCCCCGGTAATCGGTTTTTCTTTACCGCGTTTAATACGATAAATGTATGCACTCTTTTTTTCTATAGATTTGATTTTAAGCTGATGGCGTTCAGCTAGCTTATTAATTTTCCCTTTTGCTTCCTTAAAAGTAGGCTCGCTTAAATTACCGGAAATCGCTTGCCCGTTTGGTTTAAAAGCATTAAATCTTACTTCTATCATAGCGCAGACCTATGTTAAAAAAGAAGGCTGATAAAAAGTCTTTTATCAGCCTTCAATTTAAGAAAAATCAATTAAAAAAGAATGGGAACTAATTATTTACAGTTGTGGATGTGATTGCATTGGGTCCTACAACCATAGTAACTTGAACGTTGCTCGTTCCGTTGTTACCTTTTTCATTACCGGTACCAACTAGAGTAACAGATTGAGCAGCTACTGTTGCAGTATATCTTCCATTGCCGGTTGTATCAAGAGCACCAGGGATTGTCCATCCGGTAAATGTGTTTCCACCACCACCAAGAGCTGTTGGTTTTCTGTAATATTGCTGAGCTAAAGATGCAAGGTTTGTACAATCGGCAATAACTGCATCCCTATTAGCTTGTGTACTGCTTGCTGTAAATACATTAATTCCAACTACAACAGCGATACCTACAATGATAACGCCAAGAACGATAAGTAAAAGTTGTTGTTGTCCCATATTATACTCCTTTTAGAAATTAGTTGATAAATAAATAATTAATAATTAGTAGAAATAGGTATTTCATATTCAGTTAACTATTGTTGTTCTAAATGACGTTGGTCCAATCGAAATTCTTACTTTGACAGAATCATTATTTGTTACAACTTCATTACCGGTACCAATAACAATAACGCTTTCAGCAGATGCTGTAGAAGTATAATGACCATTAGCAGTTGTTACTAAATCTGAAGGGATTGTCCAAGCGGTGAAAGATCTAGCGCCTCCACCAAGTGCACTGGGTTTCATGTAGTAGTTTTGAGCCAAAGAAGCTAAATTCACTAATTCATTAATGATGTTATTTCTTTTTGTCTCGATAGCATTGGCTCTGAATAAATTAATTCCCACAAAAATTGCAATACCTACTATTACAATTCCAAGTAAAATCAAAAGTAACTGCTGCTGTCCCACTTATTCTCCAAACTGATTGTTCGGTATTTTTTACCGAAAAAAATTGAAATCAGTATATTTCGATCGTGGTTCTAATTACTCAAATATCAAACCAAAGTAAAAAGTGGAAATTATTTCATACAGTGTTTGTCCAAAATATAAAATGGTAACAAAAAAACAAAGAAATTTCTTAGTAAGGTTTATAATAATTGATTGGATCAGTAAGAATTACATGTAGAAGAAGGGAGAATTAAACTCTCCCTATTAATTTCTAACCTTAATATGTAATTCATTTAATTGGGCTTCATCAACATGCGAAGGTGAGTCATCCATCAATGAAATCCCACTTGAAGTCTTAGGGAAGGCAATAACATCTCTAATTGAAGATTTTCCGGCAAATAGCATTGCTAACCGATCGAAGCCAAAAGCAATACCTCCGTGTGGTGGTGCGCCATATTTGAAAGCATTCATAAGAAATCCAAATTTTTCTTTAGCTTCTTCTTCACCGATCCCTAACACTCTAAACATTTTCGCTTGCAGTTCAGAACTATGAATTCTAATACTACCACCGGCTATTTCGTTACCATTTAATACTAGATCATATGCACGAGCTTTTACTTTTTCCGGATTAGTATCCATCAATGGGATATCTTCAATGCGTGGTGAAGTGAAGGGATGATGCATCGCATAAAATCTTTTTGTTTCTTCATCCCATTCGAACAGAGGAAAATCCGTAACCCAAAGAATTGCCGGCTTAGCATCTGGACTTATTAAATTCATTCTTTTAGCCATCTCTAATCTTAGCGCTCCCATTATGGCCAAAGTCTTCAACTTATTTCCGGTTAATATTAACAATAGGTCTCCCGGTTTAGCACCCATCGCAATAATTAAATTCTTTTTCTCTTCATCGCTCATAAACTTTGCAACCGGTGCATCGAGTTCACCATCTTTCACTCTCATCCAAATTAAACCACCGGCGCCGAGTTTTTTTACAAAATCTGTAAGAACATCCAATTGATTGCGCGTGTAATCGCCACAACCCTTTGCCAAAAGACCGGTTATAATTCCACCTTTATCATGCGAATCTTTGAACACTTTGAATTCGGATTTATCAAATACTTGATTTAGAGTAACCATGGGCAATTCGAAACGCAAATCCGGTTTATCACTTCCATATTTTTCCATCGCTTCATCGAATGACAATCGAGGGATAGTACTCGTAATTTCTAATCCTAAAATTTCTTTGAAGAAAACTTTCATTAACCCTTCAACCATTTCAAAAATATCTTCAACATCTACGAAAGACATTTCCACATCAATCTGGGTAAATTCGTATTGTCTATCCGCTCTTAAATCTTCATCGCGGAAACATCTTACAATCTGAAAATATCTATCGAAGCCGGCAACCATTAAGATTTGCTTATATGTTTGAGGAGATTGCGGCAGAGCATAAAACTTCCCTTTGTGTAATCTACTGGGCACCAAAAAATCGCGCGCACCTTCAGGAGTGCTTTTCATCAGGATCGGCGTCTCAATTTCTACAAAATTAATCGAGTCAAAATACTTCCTTGCTAGTTGATACATTTGATGACGGAGTAATAAACTCTTTTGCATTTCATTTCTTCTTAGATCCAAGTATCGATACTTTAATCTAACATCTTCATGAACATCTATGTTATCTTCAATTGCAAATGGAGGGGTATCGGCATTATTTAATATTACAAGTTTTTCAACCATAACATCAATTTGCCCGGTGGGTAATGACGGATTTTCAGTGCCTTCCGGACGTTTGCGTACCTTACCTTCAATAGAAATAACAAATTCGTTTCTCAATTTTTTAGCATGTTCGTGGGCATCTGAGTTAAATGAGGGTTCAAATACGACTTGTGTAATTCCATAACGATCACGCATTTCTATAAAAATTACCCCGCCAAGATCTCTACGAATAGCAACCCATCCGTTCAAAACGACATGTTCACCAATATTAGATTCTCTAAACTCGCCGCATGTATGTGTTCTTCTATTAAACTTCATTGTGGTAATACTACTCCTAAAAAAATTTAGGCGCAAAAATAATCATTTAATTAAGGGATTACAAATTAGTGTTTTAAGCTCTCTTCAGTTAATATTATATTAGAAGTAGAAAATTAAATCAATTATTCAGATGAAAATTGTTGCTGACGAAAATATTCCACAAGTAAAAGAAGCATTTAAAAATTTCGGAGAGGTATTTTTAATAAGCGGTCGAGAAATTTCAAACGATATTCTGAAAGATGCCGATATACTACTAACCCGATCTATCACAAATGTTAACGAAGAATTATTAGAAAATACAAACATCAAATTTGTAGCAACAGCAACTATCGGTATTGATCATATAGACCTTGATTATTTGAAGTACAGAAATATTGAATTTGCAGATGCAAAAGGATGCAACGCCTATTCCGTAGCCGAGTATGTTGTTTGTTCAATTGCCAATATTTTTTACAATAAGAATATTTTACTTGATAATAAAAAAATAGGAGTTGTAGGATATGGTAACATCGGTACAAAAATTTCAAATTTTGCCGAAACAATTGGTCTAAGTGTTTTAATTAATGATCCGCCGCTTGAAAGAATTTCCGCTTTTAAAATTTTTAACCATCTAGAGAATACATTAAAGTCGAACATAATTACTTTTCATGTTCCATTAAACAAATCCGGGCTCGATAAAACATATCATTTAATTGATGACGAAAAAATCAACCTGATAAAAGAAAATACATTGTTGATTAACACTTCGCGCGGACCGGTTGTAGATAACGCTGTACTAAAAAACCGTCTTGAAAAACAAAATGACATCACAACTGTGTTAGATGTGTGGGAAAACGAACCTAACGTAGACATTGATTTGTTATCTAAAGTAAATATAAGCACTGCACATATTGCCGGTTATTCTTTGGAAGGAAAACTTAACGGGACATTACTTATTTATGAAAAATTTTGTGACTGTTTCGGATTTAAACCGGTCTGGCAACCAAATTATCCGTCATTAGAAAATAATTTGATTGCGGTTAATACAAACGATCCTCTCGAAAAAATTCTTAATGATACTTTAAGTAAAGTATATAATGTTGAAAACGATAGTACAATATTGAAAGAATGTTCAAAATTAAACAATGAATTAAGAGGAAAGTGTTTTGATAATATTAGAAAGACATATAGCGTACGACGCGAGTTCAACAATTATACAATCAAACTGAATAAGAGAGATAATAAACTAAAAGAAATTTTCGAAGCTCTCCGTTTTAAGGTTACTTAGTAAGTACCATCTTTCTAACTGCCGAAAAATTATCTACATAAAGAGCATAGAAATAAATTCCACTTGCATAATCAAAATCTTTAATATCGAATTCCGTAAAGTGTATGCCGGTTTCTTGATTTTCATTTACCAATGTTGCTATTTCATTACCGAGAATATCAAATATTTTTAATGTCACAAAACCACTCTTAGGAAGTTCATACTTAATCGTTGTTGACGGATTAAATGGGTTCGGATAGTTTTGATAAAGAATATATTTTGAAGGGATGACAATATCGTTCGTATCTGTAAATAGATTATCACCAAAAGCTAACGAAGCTGCCGAACCTATACCCAACTTTGTATTTTTAAAAAAATAATTTTGGTTAATACCGTTTAGATTATCAAGAGTAGTATGATAAAAAGCATTGAAATCCGAGGTACCATTTTGATTAGTAATATAATCTTCAATCAAAAGAATTGCCGAGTAGTTACGAAGCCAAAATGAATAGTGATCACTAGCTGTCGCACCGGGATCAATAATTTGTGTAACTAAACCTATATTGTAATCCGTATTTATATCCCTCACGTATTTTGCGAGCCAACTCGATAAATTGTAATCTTGTGTGTGTATTTCCAAAATGTTATCGTTATTGCTATCCCAACCGATCATATCTAAATTAATCACCGCAAGTATTGAATCACCACGGTCTCCGGCTAATTGAGCATAATTATCACTTCCAATTAGACCTTGTTCTTCTTGATCCCACAAAGCAAAAATTATTGAATACTCAAAGGAATAATTTGATAAAATTCTTGCGGACTCAATTACAGCAGCGGTTCCGCTGCCATTATCATCTGCACCGGGTGCAAAATTTCCATATGGCATGTCATCGTAATGGGCGCATAACATTACATACTGATTTCTTTCCTCACCATAATGAATTGCATAAACATTCTGTCCATTCCAATTGAAATTTTGACGGAAAGTTTCTAATCCATAACTGTTTAATTTTTCATATAAATAATCTGCTGCATATTGATTAGCCACATTGTTTGCATATCTTGAAACTATGGTAAACTCCCCTTCCGTCGAATAGAATGATTTATCACCGGTTATTATTCTCAAATGATCATACAAAGAATCTAACGTAACTTGTTGAATAATTGACTCAACTGTTGGATTGTTTTGCAAGTACACATTACTGTTAAGAATTTGCAGTATTAGTAAAGCGCAGAAAGTATTTTTCATAGATATTCTCCTTATACAAAACTACAATAAATCGATCTTAAGGCAATGCCTTAATTCTTACCATCGTACTTCAAATAAAAATATAGGCGAGATTTGCGTTTATAATTTAACAACCTTATATTTTGAGCCAATAAAATAACATTTCCTAAAAAATTTAGAGATAACATGTTAGACGACTTAGACATTACCATCCTGAAAAAACTTCAGGTTAGCGGCAGAACCAAAAGAAGCGAATTAGCCGAGGCAATCGGTTTATCGCTTCCCTCGCTCAGCGAGAGACTAAAAAAGCTGGAAGATCACAAAGTGATTGAGGGTTATTATACCAAGCTCAACCGCCATATTTTTGGACTCGATATTATGGCATTTATAACCGTTATAATGGACTCGTCAAAAAATTATGAAAGGTTAATCGATCATGTAAAAAAAACTCCGGAAATACTTGAATGCTATGCGATTCTTGGTGAAGGTTCACATATGATGAAAGCCCTTGTCAAAGATTCCAAATCGTTAGAAAATTTACTTACTAAAATTCAATCATGGCCCGGAGTAACAAGAACAGTAACAAGTTTTGTATTATCAACTATTAAGGAAGGCACTTATTTAAACATATAATTTAAGGAGACAATATGGGTAAAGTATCCTCACCGCCAGAAGAAGTTCTGTCGTTTATTAAATCGAACAAAATTCAGTTCGTTGATTTTAAGTTCATGGATTTTCCGGGACAGTGGCAGCATTTCACAGTTCCAGTAAGTCAACTATCCGTAGATTCGTTTGAAGATGGTTTCGGATTCGATGGTTCATCGATCCGTGGCTGGAAAAGTATTAACGAAAGCGATATGCTTATAATCCCCGATCCAACTACTATGTTTCTTGATCCATTTGTTGCCGCACCTACAATTAGTTTAACTTGCGATGTCTACGAACCGGCAACAAAAGAAAAATATTCACGCTGCCCAAGAAGCATTGCACAAAAAGCTGAAGCTTACCTAAAATCTACCGGGTTAGCTGACACAGCTTACTTTGGTCCCGAAGCTGAATTTTTTGTTTTTGATGATGCACGTTTTGAGACCGGGTCAAATTTTGCTTTCTATTCGGTCGATTCTATTGAAGGTAAATGGAATTCTGGACGCGAAGAAAATCCTAATTTAGCATACAAACCACGCTATAAAGAAGGTTACTTCCCGGTTCCGCCAACCGATGCTTTAATGGATCTAAGAAATGAAATGGTACAAAATTTAATTAACATTGGAATTGATGTTGAAGCACAGCACCACGAAGTAGCAAGCGGTGGTCAATGTGAAATCGATTTAAAATTTGCACCACTTGTAAAAGCAGCCGATCAATTATTGATATTCAAATATGTTGTAAAAAACACAGCAAAGAAAAACAACAAAACTGTTACATATATGCCAAAGCCAATCTTTGGTGATAATGGAAGCGGTATGCACGTACACTCAAGTTTATGGTTGAAAGGTAAACCACTCTTTGCCGGAAGCGGTTACGCCGGATTGAGCGAAATGGCTCTCTACTTTATCGGCGGTTTGTTGAAACATGCAGCAGCATTGCTTGCCTTCACCAACCCGACTACAAACTCATACAAAAGACTTGTGCCGGGATTTGAAGCACCGGTAAACTTAGCTTACTCACAAAGAAATAGAAGTGCTTCAATACGTATACCTATGTACTCAACTTCACCAAAAGCAAAACGTGTTGAATTCCGCTGTCCCGATCCGTCATCTAACCCTTACTTAGCATTCTCTGCTATATTGATGGCCGGTCTAGATGGTATTCAAAATAGAATTGATCCGGGTGATCCGCTTGATAAAGATATTTACGATCTATCCCCGGAAGAATTAAAAGGTGTTCCTTCAACTCCGGAATCTTTAGGACATGCATTAAAAGCTCTGGCAGATGATCATGAATTCTTGCTTAAAGGTGATGTGTTTACTGAAGATGTAATTAAAACATGGATCAATTATAAGATTGATAAAGAGATCAAACCGATGGCGTTACGTCCTCATCCACATGAATTCGAACTTTATTTTGATGTATGATTCTTTAGTACAGAGTACTTAGTATTGAGTAATGAGATATAAAGAAGGCGGTGTAATTACCGCCTTTTTATTTTTAAAAAATATATAGAGATGTAGGTCGAGCAGATTGCTCGACCTACAGAAAATATTTACTTCGTCAAAATCATTTTCTTCGATTCAACATATTTTCCGGCACGTATTGTATAAATATACACTCCACTTGTCAGTTTTGATGCATCAAAATTTACTTCGTAATAGCCGGCAGCTTTTGTTTCGTTAACCAATTCCGCTACTTCTTT
>DYJK01000042.1 GCA_020723165.1 Melioribacter roseus
GCCGATAAAATATGGAGTATTGTTGATGGATGGAACGATTTTAAGAAAAATACTATTGGCATTCAGTTAGTTAAGTCATGTGATAGTATTGGAGCCAACATTGCTGAAGGAAACGGAAGAGGTACCTATAATGAAAATAGAAGATTCGCGCGAATAGCCAGGGGATCGTTATATGAGACAATTCATTGGCTTAGAAGAGTATACAAAAGAAATCTTTTAACCAAAAAACAAGTAGAAGAAATAAAATCTATAATAGATGAATTAGCACCAAAATTAAATGCGTACATTACTGCCGTAGGCAAAAGAAATTAAAAACAACTTTCAACTATCAACTCACAACTAACGATTTATAAACATGCAATACGAATTTGAAGAAATACTTGAAACAATACGAATGACGGAGATCGAACATTTTGATATCCGCACTGTTACACTTGGAATTAGTTTACGCGATTGTAACGACCGTAACCTTGAGATAACCAAACAAAAAATTTATGATAAAATTTTGCGTTACGGAAAAAATCATGTTAAGAATGCTAAAGAAATTGAATCGCGCTACGGAATTTCAATTGCCAATAAAAGAATCTCGGTTACGCCAATCTCTATACCGTTCGATTCGTACAAAGCAGAAGACTACGTAGAAATAGCAAAAACATTGGATAAAGCAGCTGAAGAAATCGGGATTGATTACATTGCCGGTTTTTCTGCATTGATACAAAAAGGGATGACTAACGGTGAACGTGAATTAATTAAATCAATCCCTTTGGCACTATCACAAACAAAACGTGTTTGCTCAAGCGTTAATGTCGCATCGACAAAAGCCGGCATTAACATGGATGCAATTCTTCTGATGTCAGAAGCAATTAAACTAACGGCAGAAAATACCAAGGATAGAGATTCTATCGGCTGTGCTAAGCTTGTTGTATTTGCTAATGCTGTAGAAGATAATCCGTTTGTCGCCGGCGCATTCCACGGCGTTACGGAACCAGAAGTTGTGCTGAATGTTGGTATCAGCGGACCGGGTGTTGTTCTCGATGCAATCAAAGAAGCTGGGCATGTTGATTTACAGCAGTTATCCGAAGTGATCAAAAAAACAATTTTTAAAATTACCCGTGCCGGTGAATTAATCGGTAGGAAAGTAGCCGAAAAAAATGGTGTTCCATTCGGAATTGTTGATATTTCTCTCGCACCAACTCCGGCGGAAGGAGACAGTATTGCCGATATATTAAAAGCAATGGGAGTTGAAGATGTTGGTGCGCCCGGAACAACTGCCGCTCTCGCTATGTTGAATGATGCAGTCAAAAAAGCCGGGTTGATGGCAAGCTCTTCCGTTGGCGGAATGAGCGGTGCATTCATTCCGGTTAGTGAAGATCAAGGAATGATCCGTGCCGCACAAGTTGGTAATTTATCTTTGGAAAAATTAGAAGCTATGACTGCTGTTTGTTCTGTTGGTTTGGATATGATTGCAATACCCGGTGATACACCGGTAACAACAATTGCCGGAGTTATTGCCGATGAATGTGCAATTGGAGTAATAAACGATAAAACTACCGCTGTTAGAATTATCCCGGCGTACGGAAAAAATGTTGGTGACTTTGTTGATTACGGCGGTTTACTTGGCAAAGCGCCGGTTATGGAAGTTAGAAAACTAAGCGCTGAAAATTTTGTCGGTAGAGGCGGAAGAATTCCGGCACCGATGAGAAGTTTAACGAATTAAAAAGTTTATAAAAAAATCTCTAGGAGGATAAATGAAAAAAGGATGGATTATTGCTCTCAGTATTATTGCTGTTATCGTAATAATTGTTGTTGCAATGATCAGTTGGGGAGTAGGTGTATATAATAAAATGGTTGGATTGAATGAAGGCGTCAGCCAGGCGTGGAGTCAAGTTGAAAACCAATACCAGCGCAGATATGATCTAATCCCTAATCTTGTTGAAACTGTAAAAGGTGTTGCAGATTTCGAGAAAGAAACATATACAGCAGTTACGGAAGCACGTGCTAAAGTCGGTCAAATTAGATTGAGTGCCGACCAGTTAAGCGATCCGCAAGCTTTCCAGCAATTCCAGCAAGCACAAGATGGATTAAGCAGTGCATTATCAAGATTGTTAGTTGTATCGGAAAACTATCCGCAACTAAAAGCAAACGAAAATTTCTTACAACTCCAGGCACAGCTTGAAGGAACAGAGAATAGAATTTCTGTTGAGAGAATGAAATTCAATCAAGTTGTTCAGGATTACAATACACAGATCAAAAGATTTCCGGCGGCTATTATTGCCGGTATGACCGGTTTCAGCGAAAAACAATATTTCAAAGCTGCTGCCGGTGCTGAACAAGCTCCGAAAGTACAATTTTAATGTAGAACGCAGAACTTGCCCGGCGAAGACGGGCACAGAGTGTAGAGTAAAAATGAAAAAATTATTTATACTATTTTTTATTCCGTTACTAATTTCATCGGCACAAACGGAATTTCCAATTCTAAAAAATTATGCTAGTGATTTTACATCAACTCTATCGAACGCAGAACTCTACACTCTAAACACTACACTCAAATCATTTGATGATTCAACTTCAAACCAGGTAGTTTTTTTGATGATGTCATCACTCGATGGCTATCCGCTTGAAATGTACACTTACGAAGTTGCTTCGAGGAATAAAATCGGTTCGGCAAAAAATAATAACGGTGTTTTATTCTTTGTTGCAAAAGATGATAAAAAAATGAGGATCGAAGTCGGTTACGGATTGGAAGGTGCACTACCGGATGCGCTTGCTAATTCTATTTTAAGAAACGAAGTTAGACCGTACTTCAAACGAGGAGATTATTATTCCGGTGTTGAATCAGGGTTAAGTGCAATAATAGCAGCAACAAGAGGTGAATATACAAACGATAAAAAAAATTCTGATGACGAGGATGTCGGATTTCCTTTTATGTATATAATTCTCGTCGTAATTTTTCTAATTTTAGCCGGCAGAGGTGGAAGAGGTGGTCGTGGCGGCGGAATTTTACCTTGGTTAATTTTAAGCTCGATGGGGAGCGGTAGAAGCAGCCGGGGCGGTTGGGGAAGCGGTAGTGGTGGATTTGGCGGCGGTTTTGGCGGTTTTTCAGGGGGTGGAGGCTCTTTTGGCGGTGGCGGCTCAAGCGGAAGCTGGTAATAGATTACACATCCTTTTTAATTTTAATCTTTTCTTTCCTTGAAGTTATTGGCATCTTTTATTATTATTTCATCAAGATTGAAAGACATTTTACACGGCATAGAATTATTTAATGATGCGGATTTCTTTTCTGCACATGATTTCTTTGAAGAGTTATGGTTCGAATCTGATAATGACGACCGGTTGTTCTTACAAGGTATGGTTCAAGTTTCGGTAGGATGTTATCATCTTATTTCAGGAAATTATAAAGGCGCTTTAAGTCAATTGACTAAATCGAAGGAGAAATTAAGGAAATACCCGCCGATCTATTGTGGAATTGATCTTAAGAAATTAATAAACCAAATAGAATTACTGGTTGATGAAATAACACGATTTAATTTCGAAAAGAAGAAGAGGCTCAGCTTAAATAATATACCGGTAATTCAGATTGTTCAATAAATTTTTCACTAATCTAGGAGAGTTAAAATATGGCAATAATGATCACAGACGAATGCATCAATTGCGGTGCTTGCGAACCGGAATGCCCTAACACTGCAATTTATGAAGGTGGTGCTCAATGGGAATTAGCCGGAAAAAATTATGGTGAAGGAAATGCCGCTCCCTCCGGCGCAGAAGGATTTTTCTCGAAAGATTATTTTTATATTGTTCCCGATAAATGTACTGAGTGTGTTGGATTTCATGATGAACCTCAATGTGCTGCTGTATGTCCGGTTGATTGTTGTATACCGGATCCAAAACATGTTGAGGATAAGGATACTTTGCTGAAAAGAAAAGAATATTTGGATGGTATAGGAAGATAGATTCTTGATACTGGATACAAGATACTTGATGCTGGTTATTTAATATTGGATAATGGATTTATATTTGGTGTGTTGTCCTTTTATAATAGCGAAAGAAGTTTGAAAGCCCCGATTGACGGGGCTTTTTATTTTGATGATAATTGTTAAGTTGAAAATAAAATTTTCAAATTGGTTGATATTGGCAAAAGATCATTAGTTGTTCATAAAAGTGTCAATATGGTAATAAGTTAAAATGTTTTTAGGACGGAAATATTTGTAAAAAGGAAAATATAAGACAAAACAAAAATTTGTAAGCAACATTACTTTAGTAATAAAATGATTCGGATTAAATTAGTTACCTTATTGTTTCCTTAGCAACTTGTAGAAAATTGTTCAATAACCTTATTACCTTAGTAATATAGAGAAACAAATTAAATGTAAAACCTTATTACATTATTACAATGAAAATTGAGTATAACAATTTATACACCCACTTTATACTGGTAACCAAAAACCGCTACCCCTATATTCAAGAAATACACAGAGTTAGAATTGAAAAATATGTAACCGGTATTGTAAATAATAGCAATTCGAAGTTGTACTCAATATATGCTAATCCCGAGCATGTTCATTTTCTCGTTTCTCGCTCACCCAAAATTTCTGAAGAAGCATTTATTACACGAGTCGTAGATAGTACCAAAAATTTCATTAATGAAAACAAATTGTGTCAAGGTATTTTTTCATGGCAAGAATCTGCATCAGCTTTCTCGGTCTCTAAATCCGATGTTGATAAGGTTTGCAAATACATACTTAATCAGCCATTGCATCATAAGAAGATAAGCTTTCAGCAAGAGTATGATGATTTTATTAGATTTTATCAGAAAACATTGAAATGGGAAATAAGCTAATAAGGTTTATGTGTGTCAGAGTAGTTGAATGTTACTAAGGTAATAAGGTTTCTAATGCTACAATTTGATTAATTTACATGAATTATTGTAATAAATATTTCGCACAAAATTAAACACAACAGTTTTGTATTACGTAGATGTTGCACAAAAAAATTTGTATAGCTCTAATGTAACACAAAACTCGGTTAATGAGGTTTTCCTAGCAATCCAACATCTAATTACAATCCTATTTCTTGAAATCCAGCACCGCCTTCACGGGAAAATGATCCGATGGATATCTGCCATCTGTATTTGTCCTATCGATAAAAGATTTTTTCACATCAAGCTTATCATTTATAAAAATGTAATCAATTTTATCGCCGGTATCCTCACCTTTAAATGAATTGAACGTTCCGTCTTTATCGGTTTTTTTATTAACTAAATAATATGAATCGGTTAAATCGTATTGGGTAATAATTTTTATTGTCTCTTCAGATTCTCCGGTATTAAAATCACCGGTAAGTATGATAGGTAAATTTGTTTTAAAAGATTTGATCTTTTCGACAACTGCTTTAGCACTATTAATTCTTGAGGGTATCGATTCATGATCGAGATGTACGTTTAAAACATAAAATGTTTTACCGGTAAATTTATCGAAGAATTTTCCCCACGTACAAATTCTTGTAATATTATTGCCCCAGCTTTTTGATCCGGCAACTTTCGGAGTTTCTGAAAACCAAAACGTTTCTGAAGTATCGACAATAAATCGATCTTTAGCATATAGAATGGCAGAATACTCACCTTCTGTTTTCCCGTTATCCCTTCCAACGCCGATGTATGCATAATCGGGAAGCTGATCGATTATTTCTTTAATCTGGAATTCTAATCCTTCTTGTGTTCCAACAAAATCGGGATTAAAACTTTGTATTACTTCGAATACCATATTCTTGCGGTATTGCCAGCTATCGTCCCCATCATCAGCGTTGCCATAACGAATATTGAACGTCATAACATTCAAATTTTGTTCAATCTTTGGTTCTTCTTGTTTAACTACTGTAGTTTGTGTTGAACAAGCAGTAAAGTTTACGAGTGTGTATAAGAATAATAATACACTAATTTGGTTCATTAAATTCTTTAATTTTATCATGATATGATTTTAGGTAGTTTGTTTATAAATTTATTCATATAAAATCTATTAATAATTTAATTAAGAAGCATAAATGAAAACCGGGAAATATGAATTAAAAATAATTGAGACCGGGACATTCAAATTGGACGGCGGTGCGATGTTCGGGATAATTCCAAAACCGCTTTGGCAAATGAACAACCCGGCAGATGAAATGAACAGAGTTTCTCTGGGCGCCCGTTGTTTGTTATTAATAAGCGAATCAAAAAAAATTTTGATTGATACCGGTTTAGGAAGCGGCTGGGACGAAAAGTTCCGGCGCATTTATAATGTTAACCAGGATGAAACTACCATAATTAAATCTCTGGATAATTATAATATCTCACCGGACCAAATAACAGATGTATTATTAACCCATCTTCATTTTGACCACACCGGCGGCTCTACAACACTTGCCGATGGCAAGTGGGTTCCTACATTTAAGAACGCAAAATATCATGTGCAGAAAAAGCATTTCGAGTGGGCGGTAAACCCGTCGGATCGTGACAAAGGAAGTTTTATAGCAAATAGATTTATGCCGCTTCATGAAGAAGGGGTGCTCGATCTAATGGATAATAAATTACAATTTGATGACGAAATAGAATTTATATTGATAAACGGTCACACATTTTTTCAGCAGATGATTAAAATATCGGATTCAACTAACACAATAGTTTATTGCGGTGATCTGTTACCGTTTTCATCTCATATTCCTATCCCTTATGTGATGGGGTACGATCTGCAGCCCCTTGTTACGGTACAAGAAAAAAAAGATTTGTATTCAAAAGCAGTTGATGAAAACTGGATATTGTTCTTTGAGCATGATCCTGAAATTTCCATGGCAACCGTTATGAAAACTGAAAAAGGATTTTCTGCGAAAGAAGTTTTTATGGAGTTCCCCGGATGAAAGTGCCGGAAGGATTTAATAAGGTTTGTGCTGAATTAGAATTAAAAGATAGAATCGGTAAAAGATTTTTTGTTGATGATGTAGAAATTGCACTGTTCAAAGTTGATGGTAATATTTATGCGCTAAGTAATATTTGTCCGCACCAAAAAACACATTTAATTCACGAAGGTTTTATAGAGGATGGAAAAGTTACTTGCCCGGTACACGGCTGGCAGTTTGAATTACAAACCGGAAATCTTTCAAAGGATAGGAAAGGATTAACTTCTTACGAAGTGATAGTGGTTGAAGGTGATGTTTATGTGAAAGCTTTCAAGAAAAAATTAGAATGGTAATTCTTTACAGAAATCGTGAAAATTGTAGATCGAAACTTGCCCGGCATAAGTTTGACGGGCGCTGTTTCGACCATTTTGGGCAAATTGTGAATTCGATGAATATTTGCATGGGCAATTCAGCGAATCGCCCTACAGATTTAATTTTTGCACAACCTCTTAATAGCGGTGTTAATGATTAATTACAAAATCATTCCGAAAACTTTTTGAAAATTACCGATGTGTTATGCCCTCCAAAACCGAATGCGTTGCTCATCGCATAATTTACATTGCGTTCTCTTGGTTTGTTAAAAGTGTAATCAAGATCGCATTCAGGATCGGGAGTTTCAAAATTGATAGTTGGGGGAATAACACTGTTCTGTATTGCCAATATTGATGCAATTGCCTCAACAGCACCGGCGGCACCGAGTAAATGTCCTATCATACTTTTTGTGGAAGAGGTGCTCAATTTGTAAGAATGACTACCAAAAACTTTTTTGATTGCTTTAGTTTCGGCAATATCGCCCAAAGTAGTAGATGTACCGTGCATGTTGATATAATCAATTTCATCTTTATTAATCCCGGCATTTTTCAAAGCCATTTCCATAGATAAAATTGCACCGGTTCCTTCGGGGTGTGGAGCGGTGATATGATAAGCATCTGCCGACATTCCGACCCCAACCAACTCAGCGTAAATTTTAGCTCCGCGTTTTTTTGCATGATCAAGTTCTTCAAGTACAAGCATACCGGCACCTTCGCCCATAACAAAACCGTCTCTATTAATATCAAAAGGACGACTCGCTGTTTCAGGGGATTCATTTCTAGTTGATAACGCTTTCGAAGAATTGAATCCGGCAACGCCAATTTCAATAATCGGTGCTTCGCTTCCGCCGGATAGCATTACATCGGCTAAACCATTTTTAATCAAAAGAAAACTATCTATCAAATTATTATTTGCGGTTGCACATGCTGTTACAATGCAATGGTTGGGTCCCCTTAAATTGAAATGGATAGAAATGTAACCGCTTGCAATATTTGGTATCATCATAGGAATAAAGAAAGGAGAGACTCTGTTAGGGCCATCTTTAAAATTTGTAACAGACTGATTATAAACCGTACTGAAGCCGCCAATTCCGCTGCCGAATACAACACCAGTTCTTGCTTTCTCATCGTCATTCATTTTTTCAGGTTCTAATCCGCTGTCTGCAACTGCCTGGATTGCAACAGCCATTGCATATTGTGCAAAGGGGTCTAATCTCCTGGCACTTTTTTTATCTAAATATTTTGTTGGATCAAAACCTTTCAATTCGCAAGCGAATTTAGTTTCAACATTCTTTGTATCGAAATAAGTTATCGGTGCACAGCCGCTTTTTCCTTTCATCATTCCATCCCAGAAATCCTGGACTGATAATCCTATAGGAGTTAAAGCGCCTAAGCCCGTTACTACTACCCGACGATTCTGCAGCATATATTATCCTTAGTTTTTTTAACAAAGTTGTGTAAAAAATTAGAGCAAATTTACGGAAGTTTCATATTTTTTCCTTTGGTTTACCGAAATATCGGTAATAAGTTATTCCCGGCTTTGTTCAGTTTTTTCAGACGTTAAAAGAAATGAATATATTTATATAGAAAGTTGACGTGAAGATTACAAACCAAATAGTAATTGAGAAAGCAAAAGAACTCGGATTTGATTTAATCGGGTTTGCAAAAGCCGAACTGCTGGAGGACGAATCTCAAAAACTGGATGAATGGCTCGAAAGAAAATTTCATTCAACGATGGAGTACATGCAGAGGAATACAGACAAGCGTAAGGATGTAAAAAAAATATTGCCCGAAGCGAGAAGTGTTATTTCTCTCGCGATGAATTATAACACGAATCATCACCATGAAAACAAAAACGGACACGGAAAAATTTCCCGTTATGCGTGGGGCAAAGATTATCATTTAATTATCTGGGACAAACTCGAAATACTCGAAGAGATGCTAGAACAAATCGATCCGCAATTTAAAAGCATCAGTTACGTTGATACCGGTCCGGTGATGGATAAAGCATGGGCAGTGCGTGCCGGCATTGGATGGCTCGGCAAACATACAAATGTGATAACAAAAGAATTGGGGAGCTGGGTTTTTCTCGCAACAATAATTACAAATTATGATTTCGAGTACGGTAACCCGGTTGAAGATTTTTGCGGAACTTGCACGGCTTGCATCGATGCGTGTCCAACAAAAGCAATTGTTGATGAATATGTAGTTGATGCCAACAGATGCATTTCATTTTTAACGATTGAAAACAAAGGCGAGATACCCGAAGAATTCAAAAATGATTTTGATAATTGGCTTTTCGGCTGTGATGTGTGCCAGGATGTGTGTCCCTGGAATAAAAAATTTTCAGTAGTTACCGGAACAAAAGAGTTTGAACCGGTGAATAAGGAATTCAAAATTGACGAAGTTATTGCAATACAGCATGAAGAATTCAAAAAGAGATTTGAAACAAGCCCGATTAAAAGGGCAAAGTTAAAAGGTTTAATTAGGAATGCTGAATTTCTAAAGGGTAACAGTAGCCCGATTTGACAGAAAGTTGTTTATTTCATGTGAATCTAATTAAGAATTTTGGAATCTAATTATTTACTAAATTTGTCATCAATATTGAAAAAACTGGAGATTAATTAATGAATGGAAGTCATCACAAAGTTATTATAATTGGTTCAGGACCGGCTGGTTTAACAGCGGCGTTATATACAGCAAGAGCAAACTTAAACCCGGTAGTGTTCGAAGGTCTACAGCCCGGCGGTCAATTAACAATTACAACTGAAGTAGAAAACTTTCCGGGTTTTGAACACGGTATTCAGGGACCGGAATTGATGGATGTAATGCGTAAACAAGCAGAGCGTTTTGGTGCTAAATGTCATTACAAAATTGTTGACGAAGTAGATTTATCGAAAAGACCATTTACTGTTAAAGTAAGCGGAGAGATTTATACTGCCGATTCTATAATTGTTGCAACTGGTGCTTCTGCTAAGTTATTAAACGTAGAAAGTGAAAATACATATATGGGCTATGGTGTTTCTGCGTGTGCTACTTGCGATGGATTCTTTTACAAAGGTTTGAAAGTGTTGGTAGTTGGCGGCGGTGATACGGCATTTGAAGAAGCAACCTACCTTACAAGGTTTGCATCCGAGGTTACTCTTGTTCATAGAAGGGATGAATTCCGTGCATCTAAAATCATGATTGAACGCGCTAAGAAAAATCCTAAGATAAAGTTTTTAACTAATGCAGTTGTAAAAGAAGTTCTCGGCAAAAATGAGAACGGAAGAAAATCTGTAACCGGCGCCTTAATTCAAAATACTAAAGACGGATCAACTTACGAAGTAGCAGCAGATGGAATTTTTGTTGCGATTGGTCATCAGCCAAATACAAATATTTTTAAAGGTAAACTTGATATGGATGAAACCGGTTACTTAAAAGTTAAACCCGGTTCAACGTACACAAGTATAGAAGGTGTTTTTGCAGCCGGGGATGTTGCAGATAAAACTTACCGCCAGGCAATTACTGCAGCCGGTACTGGTTGTATGGCTGCTCTTGATTCTCAAAGATGGCTTGAAGAACACGAAGCATAATTTGTTTGATTAAACAAAAAAGGGTCGATTAACGACCCTTTTTAATTTCTTTCTTTTTCTGCAATTATTTCTGTGCGGTTTCCTTTAGCTCAACTTTTCTGGCAACAAAGTGAGCAACAATTGCTCCAATTCCTAATCCTAAAAATGTAAACCACACAGTATAAACAGGCTCGCTATCCCAATATTTTGTCCCATCTTCCCATGTTGTGTATCCAAAGAAGTAAACTCTATCAATAATATTACCAATGATTCCAAGAGTAATTAGAAATACCATAATGATTCCACCTTTCAAAAGATAGTAACTATTTCTTCTTTCTTTTTCTCTAGTGTGAAGCAGCTCGAACATTTGTTCGGTTGAAAGACCTTTTTCAATCATCATTTGTTTCTCTTTTGATTTGAAATAGATTGCCAAAGTGACAACCAGACCAACTACCATTGTTATTATTATCGGTATGGATACCGCTATTACTTCCGGCATGACGTTTCTCCTTTTATTGTTTAATACTTTTGACTATCTATTGTTTTCCAAGGTTACATTTTATTTTTGTTGCTTGTGAAATTAATTTCTCACTTCTTTGGACTGTTATTTTAGCTATGAAGGTTACAATAAAAATTATAGGTTAATCTGTAACCTTTGTATAATGTTAATTAGTCTAATGAGTTGATGAAACACTTAAGCGATATTGAAATAATAGATTCGATTCAACGAGGTAATTCACCGGATTTTGCACTTTTGGTGGATCGATATAAGGACAGAGCGTTTTCGCTTTTGAAAAGAATGCTTAAGAATGAAATGGATGCTGAGGAAGCTCTCCAGGATAGTTTTTTAAAAGCGTATAATTCGTTAAAAGGATTCAGACAAGATTCAAAATTTTCAACGTGGTTTTACAAGATAGTTTATAATACAGCATTGACTGTTATTGCTTCCAAGAAAAGAAAGATTGAACAAGAGATGAGTTCCATAGATGATGAATTTGATCTTGCAAGTTTTGATAACGAAATCTACTCCACAACAGAAAATGTGAACCGATATGTTCTAAAAATGGTTGATAAATTGCCGGTCAGAAACGCATTGGTCTTGATTCTCTTTTATTTAGACGGACTTTCAATAAGCGAGGTTAGTCAAGTAATGGGAGTTTCGTTAGTGAATGTAAAAGTTTTGCTTCATAGGTCAAGAAACGCGTTAAAAGGTTTACTGCTTAAGCACAATTTTCAAGAGGAAGTATTATGAAAAAGAATATTGATGAACTGTTAAATGATTATATAGATAATCAGCTCTCTGCTGAAGAAATTGATGAAGTAAAATCTTTGCTTGATAGCCAGCCGCAAACCGGACAGAAACTAAAAGCATTACGCGCGGTTCATCACTCTTTACAAAAACTCGAATATGAGCAAGCTCCAGCCGGTTTTACAGAACGCTTTATGAAAAGGTTAAACGCGATTCCCACTGTGTCTCATAAGAAAAATTATTTCTTTTACGGCGTTGTAGGATTTTTTGCAGTTCTTATCGTCGGAATTTTGGCTTTCATCGTTCTTTCAATCAACTGGAATTTTGAAAGCATGAATCTTTCTGGTTATATAGAGCAAGCTAAAACCGGAATTGAAAAAAATGGAAACCAGGCTTTGTCAATATTCAAAAATAAAACTGTCTTAATGATTAGTTCCTCAATGGTTCTGCTTCTTTTAATTCTTGCTTATTTTGGATTTGAATCCCACAAAAATTTTAAGAACAAGCTTAACGATATATAAACAAGAAATCATAATAATTAGCTGAAGTAATTCATCTGCCTGGTTTGTCTTTCATTTATCCTTTCGATAATTTTCATATCGAATAACTCAAAGAAATTAATAAGGAAAAATTGAAATCTGGATATGTAGCAATTATTGGTAAGCCGAACGCCGGTAAATCAACATTGATGAACGCCCTAATTGGTGAGAAGCTTTCGATAATAACAAACAAACCGCAAACCACAAGAAAGCGAATCCTTGGTATTTTAACCGAAGCAGATTACCAGATTATTTTTCTCGATACACCGGGAATATTGAGCCCCGACTACTTATTACAAGAAAAAATGCTTGGATTTGTTTATGAATCTGTTCGTGATGCCGATATTATGTTATTCTTGATCGATCTTTCGTACGATCCGGATGGAAAAAGAACCTTTAATGATGAAAGGGTTTTGGAATATTTAAAAAACAAGAAACAGAAAAAGATATTGCTGCTGAATAAAATTGACCTTGTACAAGAACAGAATGTAGCAAAGTTAGTAAATGAAATATCATTAGAAAAAATGTTCGATAAGATAATACCGGTCTCGGCTGCATTGAATATAAATTTAGATTCCGTTATTACATCACTTCTTGAATATCTTCCTGAGCACCCAAAATATTTTCCGGATGACGATTTGAGCGATGAAAACGAAAGATTTTTTGTATCTGAAATTATTCGTGAAAAAATATTTGAGTTATATAAAGAAGAAGTTCCGTACAGTACCGAAGTTATTATAGAAGAATTTAAAGAAAGGGGAAAAGGGAAAGATTATATCCGTGCTGCTGTTATTGTAGAGAGAGCTTCACAAAAACCAATTATAATTGGAAATAATGGTGCTGCAATTAAAAAATTGGGCAAGCAAGCACGCGAAGAAGTAGAAAAATTTTTGGGGCGTGCGGTATTCCTTGAATTGTTTGTAAAAGTGAAGGAGAAATGGCGCTCGGACAACAACATGTTAAAAAGTTTTGGGTATACAATTTCAGATGACAAATAATCCTAACAGAACAAAATATTTGGGAGAAGCCGCACTTCTATTAATGACAATCATATGGGGCGGCACATTCCCGATAGTAAAGGAAACACTAAATGAAATTTCAGCTATGCTGTTCGTTTCAATCAGGTTTAGTATTGCAGCAGCAATAATTTTTATAATTATATCCGTAAAAAAATATCGTTTTGAAAAATCAGTTCTTCTGCCCGGGATGTTCCTTGGTCTGCTTTTATTTACCGGCTTTTTGTTCCAGATAAATGGATTAAAAATTACATCGGCAACCAAATCAGGATTTATTACCGGGACTTTAGTTGTAATGGTCCCGTTATTTCAAACCATTATAGAAAAGAAACTTCCTTCTATCGGTTCACAAATTGGTACCGTATTGGTTTTTGTAGGATTGCTATTTTTATCGAGCGGAGGAAATTCTATAACGACATTCTTAAACCAACTTGGAAGCAGTTTTAATTTGGGTGATCTGTTGACATTGATATGTGCTGCTTTCTTTGCTCTTCATGTTGTTTATATAGATATCATTTCACCTAAATATAATTTTTGGAATTTATTTTTCGTACAGTTGATAACAGTAGCAGTTTTAAGTTTCATTACTTCGTTTATCTTACATACAACAAATTTTGAAACGTACTTTTTCAATTATTCAAGCAAACTGATCACCGGTATCTTATATACATCAATCCTTGCAACGTGTGTAAATTTTGGTTTGCAGACAAGGTTTCAAAAAGTTGTTAATCCAACCAAAGCCGGGATTATATATTCCTTTGAACCAATCTTTGCAGCAATTTTTGCTTTCTTTCTACTCAATGAAAAAATCACTAATTTTGGTTTGGTAGGGAGTGTGCTAATCTTTTTGGGATTAATTGTATCTGAAGCATTAGATAATTTAATTAATAAGAACGTTGCCAATAATGCAAAGGGCAGAGATATTAGTTAACGGACTTGTGCAAGGCGTTGGATACCGCTATTTTGTTTTGAGAGAAGCTAGAGCGTTGGGATTAAAAGGATACACAAAGAACTTGTTCAGCGGCGAAGTACTGACAGTTATTGAAGGGGAAAAGTATTTAATAGAAGAATTATATAATAAGCTTAAGATAGGACCGTCTTTTGCAGATGTAAAGAATGCCTCAATTAATTGGAGTGAATTTAAAAACGAGTTTAAAAGTTTCGAGATAAGATTTTGAGCCAGCAATTTAGAATTGGTTTTGGATATGATGTTCACAAAATTTCGCGCGAGAGAATATTAGTGCTGGGCGGAATTGTAATCCCAAGTGAGTTTGGACTCGAAGGTCATTCCGATGCAGATGTACTTTTACATGCTATGTGCGATGCAATGCTTGGTGCTCTTGCATTAGGAGATATCGGTAAACATTTTCCCAACACTAATATTGAGTTTAAAGACATCGATAGCAAAATATTGCTTGAGAAGACAAACGAATTAATTAACCGGTTCGGTTATGAAATTGGTAATATTGATTCTACATTAGTAATGGAGAGACCTAAGATTCTTCCCTATGTCAATAAAATGAGGGAAGAAATTGCCGGTGTTCTAAAGATTGATACAAATCAAATTTCAATAAAGGCAACTACTTCTGAAAAGATGGGATTTGTCGGTAGAGAAGAAGGTGCCGCCGCCTACGCAGTTGCACTCCTTAATAAAAAAGAGAATTAATGCTTCAAGATATCATTTCTTATATCAGCACATTGGATCCTTCAATAATCTATTTGGTGCTTTTCTTTTTTGGGTTTATTGAAAATGTTTTTCCGCCATCTCCGAGTGATGTTGTTCTTGTTATTGGTTCAACATTAGTTGCTAAATCAACCATTGGATTTTTACCGATACTATTTTTGACAAGTGTTGCAAGTGCACTTGGATTTGTTTTCATGTATTATATCGGGAAAAATTTTGGTGATAAAGTTATCAGGTCGGGCAGATTAAAATTTATTAAACCGGGTACATTAGAAAAAACAGATGTATGGTTTTTGAAATACGGGTACAATTTAATTTTGGTTAACCGTTTCTTGCCCGGCACCCGTGCAGTGATTAGTTTTTTTACCGGTGTTCATAACCTTAAACCCGGCAAAACGTTTTTGTATGCTGCTGTAAGTTCATTTATATGGAATGCCCTCTTGATTTTTGTCGGCTATCTTTTAGGCAACAATATCGATCTTATTGATAAATATCTTTCGGCTTATTCAAACATAGTTCTTTTTATAATTATTGCTATAATAATATATTTTATGATCAAACATTTCCGTAAGAAAAAAACTGCCGATGAAAATATTCAGTAAATACAGAGAGGTACTTACACCGGATCAGCGAAAGCAGAAACGAAAAGAATTATCCTTTGCCTTGATCAGTGGAATTCTGTTTGGGATTTCTTATCCTCCACTACCTCTTCCTTTTTTAATTTTCTTTGCATTGATACCGCTTTTGTATGTTTTGGAGCGAAGAGAAACACTTGCTGAAATCAGCCGGATCACTTATTTCACATCATTCATTTTTACATTGATCACGCTTTATTGGGTAGGAAGCTGGACGAAAGAAGCCGATCCTTTTTTAATGATATCGGGCGCACTGCTCATGTTCGTTAACCCGGCTTTATATTTAATTCCGACTACACTCTATTACTTCACAAAAAAAATGTTGAATAAAAAAATTGCCCTTTTGCTCTTTCCTTTATACTGGGTTTCTTTTGAATACGCATACAGTTTGACCGATCTTCGTTTTCCGTGGTTAACACTTGCTAATAGTTTACCGTACTTCAATACATTTATTCAAATAGCAGATATAATTGGTGCGTATGGTATTTCGTTGTTAATTCTTTACATCAATATTTTTATCTACTTATCATTGAAAGAACTTTCTATCACCAAAAGAATCGATTTTAGATACACATGGATTGCTGCCGCACTTTTTTTTGTACCGATGCTTTACGGGATTATTAGGATTAACACGTTTAATGTTTCTGATGAAAAAGTAAAAGTCGGGTTAATTCAGCCGAATCTAAATCCATGGGATAAATGGGAAGCCGGAAATATTGATGAACAACTTGATATGTATCTCGATCTTTCGCAGCGTGCTATTCGCAAAGGAGCTAAATTAATTCTCTGGCCGGAATCTGCTTTGCCGGTTTATTTATTATCCGGCAACTATCCAATTGAAGTTGAGCGGATTCACCAATTTGCAGATTCAAACGATGTGTTCATTTTAACCGGTATGCCTGACGCTACATTTTATTTTAACAAAGAAGAAGCACCGCCTGATGCAAAATTTACCAAGGCAACTAGAACTGCGTATGTATCGTATAATTCTATTTTACTTTTTTCTCCACAATCACGCCAAGTTCAAAAGTATGGTAAAATTAAATTGGTCCCTTTTGGAGAGAAAGTACCTTTTGTTGAAGAGCTTCCTTTTTTGGGTGATCTAATCAAATGGCAAGTTGGTATCTCAAGCTGGAATGTAGGCAAAGAGCAGACAGTATTTCAGTTTGTTGAAGGAGCAGAAATAAAAGTTGCCGGAGTAATTTGTATCGAATCGATTTACCCGGATTTTGTCGCCGGGTTTGTTCAGAAAGGTGCTAACATAATTGCAGTTGTAACAAATGATAGCTGGTACGGGTATTCAAGCGGACCATTTCAGCACAAGGAAATTTCTGCCCTTCGTGCAATTGAAAATAGAAGAACCATTATACGCGCTGCAAACGGAGGGATAAGCTGTATAATTGATCCTCTTGGAAGAACTTTACAGAATACAAAGTTATACGAACAAGATGTGCTGATTGGTTATGCTTCGATTGAAAATGGTTTGACATTTTATTCAATGTTTCCATTTATTATTCCGTTACTCTGTTCTGTTGCTGCAATACTGAATATTATTTATTTCGTCTATAAAAAATTTATAACAAAAAAGAAATTACAATGAAAATTATTGATCTAAGAAGTGATACTGTTACTAGACCATCTGAAGCGATGCGTAAAGCAATGTATGATGCCGAAGTTGGCGACGATGTTTACAAGGAAGATCCAACTACAAATAAACTTGAAGAGTATGCAGCAGAATTACTTGGTAAAGAAGCAGCATTGTTTGTACCAAGCGGAGTGATGGGTAACCAAATTTGTCTTCATGTATTAACGCGTCCCGGGGATGAAGTAATTTGCGAAAAGGATGCTCACATTTTTCAATACGAATCGGGATCGCCAGCTGCACTAAGCGGATTGCAATTGAGTTTAATTGATGGAAATAAAAAAGGAATTTTCAGTACAGATCAAGTTGAACCATTAATTCGTCCTACGAGTGCATATTACATGGCACGTACACGAGTTATTGAAATCGAGAATACACACAACCGTGCCGGCGGAACAATTAATCCTATTGAAAATATTAAATCGATTTCTGCACTCGCAAAAAAATATAATTTATTTACTCATCTAGATGGTGCGCGTATTTGGAACGCTTATGTTGAGACCGGCATTAAACCTTCGGAATATGCATCACATTTTGATACCGTGTCTTGCTGCTTATCGAAAGGTTTGGGTGCACCAATCGGTTCTATTATTGCCGGATCGAAAGAAATGATAGCGGAAGCATTCCGAACACGCAAAGGATGGGGTGGAGGTATGAGACAAGTTGGAATTATTTCTTCTGCCGGTTTGTTTGCTCTGCAAAATAATATTGAACGATTGAAAGAGGATCATCTTAAAGCGAAAAAATTAGCTGATAACTTAGCACAATTAAAAAATGTTTCTATCGATCTGGATTTAGTTGAAACTAATATTGTAATGTTCTCGCCAAAGAAAATTTCTGTTGATGAATTTTTGAGTAAGTGTAAAGAACAAAGATTGTTATTTGGTACCGGTAAGGTTGGTGTTGTACGCGCTGTAACTCATATGGATGTTTCGATTGAAGAGATTGACCAAGCTGCAAATATTATAGAAGGAATTATTTCATAACTAAAGTTACGAAAGTCCCTCTCCTTAGTAAGGAGAAGGATTTAGGGTGAGGTCGTTATTTACAGCTGATTTTAACACTGTCTCTGAAAGTTCGTGGCGATTAAAGAATACTCTTTGTATAACTTCGGAGAATGATAAACAAGAAGGCGAATTCACAATGGATAAAACAAATTTCAAACATAAAATTATCGAAGTGGTAAAATTCCACGAAGTTGATTTACTTGGTGTCTGTAATAATGCGGTCTACTTCAATTACTTTGAAGATGCCCGGATTAAATATATGCAAGACCTTAAGAAGAACTATCAATTAAAAGAAGTTCTGGAGGGTTACTCGTTTTTTATAATGGTTCACAATGAATGTGATTATATCGAGCCGGCGTACCTGGATGATGAATTAATTGTTTACACAAAAATTTATTTCATAAAAAATTCAAGTTTTGGTTTCGAACATATTATAGAAAAAAAATCCTCGGGAAAAATAATTGCACAAGGAAAAGGGGTAGTTGTTCACATTGATAAAAGAACCAACAAATCTTTAACGCTGCCCGAAGAATTTTACAAAGCTGTGAAAGATTTTGAAAGCGGTGTCGAGATTCAAAAGAACTGATCACAATCTTGTGTAAAGCTTGTTTTTGCATAGCTATATCACCACTTCTCTTTCCCGATAGAAAACATCGGGACAAGTTTAAGAGAAGGGGGATGAGTTCAAGTAACTAAACATAATTTTAACACAGCCTATAAAGAGCATGATGCACAAGTAAAGTATTGTTACTTAAAATAAATTTGAATTCTAATAACCGTCTGCTTTAGCAGACGGAATAAGGACAGAAAAGGAAACACGGGCTTAGCCCCGTCAAGCAAAGCTAATGTGGCTAAAGCCAAAATATTATCGTTCTTTTTGGATTCCGTCAGTTTGGCGAAGCCATTCCTTCGGAAAAAACTGACGGTAAGTTTTTTTGAGTTATGCAGCAATCTTATAGAGCACGCGGCAATTTGAGCATCTTACAAAAAATTTTTTCCTTATAGTTAAGGTTAATTAACAAAAAAGATTATTACGCAGATTGTTATAACTGCAAAAACTAATCTCGAAATTGCTACCGGGTATTTAGCTTTCAAATAGCCCCAACCTTTGGCAACAAATATCATAATAACAATAAGCAGAATGGCGATTATGAAACTTTCCCACAAATTAAGATCATTACCCAGGATTTCAGCAATACTTTTATCATTCCAAAATTTTTTGTAGATAAATTTTAGATGTAACCAGTAGACAAGCAAAGATTCTCTGCTAACATCAAGTACAAAAGAATTGTAGTTACCAATTCGATTAACATAAAACCAGCCAAGGCCAAGTAACACAAGTATTACGCCAAGTCTTTCTAAAAAGAAAATTGGATTTGGCTTTATTTCGGCAAATGAAGAAGGAAGTATAATATTAAGTAAAAGCACCGAGGTTAGAAATGCTACGGTACCATTTATAATTAATTTTCTTGCAAATATAGACTCTTCATTTTTTTGTTTCGCTTCTATATAATATTTCCCGGTAAGTGCACCGGTAAATATAAAAGCAACCCAGGGAAACAAAGGAAAGAGTGAACCGTGAATTCTATTAAAGTAATTGGAAATTGATAAAGGCAAAAATTTTGCAAAGTCGATTTTCCACATCAACGGACCAATGAGCAATACAATTGTTGTTAGTATCCAAAGAGTATTGTAAAAAACTTTATCGGATCTAACAGCCATTCTTAAAAAAAGAAGAATAAGTAAACCAACTCCAATACATTGAAGAATATCTACCATGAAAAAATTTTGAAGCATATGTGGATAATTTGGATTTGATAACTTGCGCAAAGATAGAAATGACATGTGAACTGAGTAACCGACAAGTATTATTAAAGTTAGTCTTCCAAGACGTTTCCAGAATTTAGTTCCTAATTTTCTCAGTTCATCCAATCCTTTCTGAAATGATAAAATGAAAACCATTCCAGATGTAAAAGTAAACGCCGGCGCAACCAATCCGTTAATAAAATGAACCGGGGAAAACCACCACAACTCTTTGATGGAAGTATCTAAAAAAGCTGTTGTAACGTGAACCTCAATCATTACTATGAGTGCGAGACCTTTGAGAAGATCGATGAATTGTGCCCTATCTTTTTTTACCATATTTACCTCAATATACTTTCATAAGATGGTGAAATAAATTATTCTCTTCAATAAGAATTTAATAACTCACGTTACACATAAAAATGACAAAGTAAATTTGTTAAGTAGGCAACCTTTGCATACGTTGCAATTTTCTTGGCGAACTTTGTATAGTCCGTGTAGCAGATTTTCTTTTCACACTAAATGCTTTGCAGAGTCCGCTAAGTAATTTGCGTGCACATTGTTAGTATTAAAAAGTTGGTATATAAATTCATCGAAAAATTTGTTAGTTTCATTTTGTAATCAAATTCGAATGAGGGAAAAATGAATTTGATATTTGATATCGAAACAGTCGGTTATGATTTTGAGTCGCTCGCCGAATCACAGCAAGAATATTTGATGCGGTATTCCGAACAAGAAAAGGATATCGAGAAAAAACATGAGATGGCTGAGGAATCGAAGAGATATCTTAGTCTCTATCCCCTTACCGCAAAAGTTGTTGCCATAGGAATGATGAATACAGATTCGGAAAAAGTTATGGTTCTTTACGAAGGTGATTCAAACGATGATCTTGTTGTTGAGGAGAAAAGTACCAAGTACAAACGGATGACTGAAATTGATATGTTGAAATCATTCTGGCAGTATGTTGGTAAGTCGGACAAGTTGATAAGTTTCAACGGTAGGAATTTTGATCTTCCGTTTTTGATGATTCGCTCCGCGATAAATAAGGTTAAGCCGAGTAAAAATTTATTGAAGACGAGGTATGATTCCAAAGACCATATTGATTTGCTTGAACAATTAACCTTTTACGGTATAACACGAAAGTTCAACTTAGATTTTTACTGTCACGCATTTGGAATTGAATCGCCAAAATCAAAAGGTATTACCGGCATGGAAGTCAAAGAACTTTACAAAGCCGGCAGAGTTAAAGAAATTGCAGTTTATTGCGGAGAGGATGTTAGGGCTACGTATGAGTTATTTAAAATATGGGACAAGCATTTAAATATTTCCAAATAAAACTACTGACATGGAGACATTATATGAGTAACCCTACCCAAAAGAAATTTGTGCTGATTTTTATTTGCATATGCTTGTACAGCCATATTTATTCACAACAAAAAAGTGGGATCGTCTACGGCACAGTGAAAGAAAAATCGTCAAGTAAGGCACTTGTAAATGTGAATGTATTTATATCTGGTACAACTTTAGGTACTGTAACAAATAATAACGGGCATTTTGAAATAAAAGGAATTCCTGAAGGTAATTACACAATAGTTGCCTCGATGATTGGATATGAACATAAAATAGATAAAATAGAAATTGAGAATAACAAAAAGTACAAGATTGAATTTTATCTAGAAGAAGCAACATATGAAATTGGTACGGTAGAAGTATCGGCAGCGGTTCCCGAAGAATGGAAAACAAATCTAAGTACCTTCAAAAAATATTTTTTAGGCACCACCGATTACAGCAATAATTGCTTTATTGAGAATGAATATAATTTAGATTTTATAATGGATGAAACCGGTACTCTGAATGTAAAATGTCCCGTAAATCTTGTTATAACCAACAAAGCACTTGGTTATAAAATAGAATGTCTCTTACTATTATTTACATTTGCGGAGAGTAATAGTAGTGTTAAATATGTGTATCACACAAAATTTTCAGAAATGACGACTAGTGATAAAAGTGAAAAAGATGAGTGGGAAAACAATAGAAAAATGTGTTATTCCAGATCACTTAAAAGATTTCTTAAATTTACTGTGAATAATGAATTTTATAACGGTGGTTATCTTATTGGACAAAGTTCTTCACCTTTTGATCTTAAGTTGAATGTAAGATCTAAAAAGAAAAGTAGCGACAAATTATGGATTAAAGAACCAAGACTGATTTCCAGTTTGGAAATATTAAAGTATGATGACGAATATGATCAATATGTATTATCATTTAACCATTACCTTTATGTTGGAAACAGTATAACCGGAGATTACTCCTGGCTTTATTTACCATCTGGTAAATCCGACTTAGATAGATACGGTGAACCGGTCAACCCGATGTCAATTCAAGCTTTTGGAAGTTTTGCAAATAATGGTACAGCTAATTTACTACCCAAAGATTACGATTTTGAATAAATGAAGAATGCTTTATATAATAAAGAAAAAATTTATTACTCATTAATAATTAAAACCGGCTATGTAATTAGTATAATATTGTGCATACTAGTTTTTTTGCTTACACCTGATATAAAAACTAGAAAAAATGAGATACCTTATTTCCCGGAACCATTGATTACTGTTATAGATATTCCGCAGACAGATCAATCAAATATATCAGCGCCGCCCAGGCCGGCAACCCCGGCTATATCATCTTTGTTTGAACCTCTCGATGAACCAGAACCTCTTGGCGATTTTGAAATTAAGGAAACTTCAAGCGACGTTTCAAAAGTTTCTGCTACAAGCCAAACCGTGAGTAAGAAAACCGGCATTTATGAATCTACATCTTTTCCATTTGTACCAAGGCAGATTGTAGAAGTTATACCAGAAAAAGTTGAGGATGCAAAAGGTGAAATAAAACTTAGGTTATTAATCGGGATGGATGGATTTGTAAAATCCCATAATATTGTTAACAATACTTTGAATAACCGGAAATTATATCAAAATGTTACCGACGCGGTATATAAATCCAAATGGCAGCCGATTACTTTTGAAGGAGAAAAAGTGGAATATTGGATTGAAAAAACATATACATTCAATTGATTTAAAATTCCGATTGACCCCCTTTAAGAAAAAGATTATCTTTTTAGTGGAATAAGTTTAGATTAATAAAAACAAATACCTTCACACCTACGGAAAAAATAACTAATTATTAACTAATTGGAGGTTCATACATGAACACCAAGAAATTATTAATTGCATTTGTTGTAGTTTTTATACTTATCGAGGTGACAAATTATTTAGTTCACTCAGTTATACTTGCATCAACTTATGCCGCCGAGGATATTTCTAAAATCTTCAGACCGATGGCTGAGATGGAAAGTAAAATGTGGGTTATGTGGGTAGTAGATATCATCTGGTCGTTCTTCTTTGTTTTCATATTTGCCAAGGGATGTGAAAATAAAGGATGGATGGAAGGATTGAGATATGGTTTTTATATGGCGTTATTTATTAATCTTCCGGCAGCATATTACCAATATGCAGTTTATCCGCTTCCTTATAGTTTAACATTTCAATGGTTCATATATGGATTTATCCAGTATTTGATTCTCGGTGTTGTAGTTTCTTTCTTGTATAAACCCGAAGTTAAAACAGCGTAATAGTTACTTGATTACTTATAAGGGACATCGGTTAGATGTCCCTTTTTTTTAGGAATTGAATGACATGGTTAGTAGTGTGTTGAATACTGAAATCTGCGGAGTAATATTAAGCGGCGGCAGAAGCAGCCGGATGGGTACAAACAAAGCGCTCATTAAAATTGATAATCGAACAATCATTGAAAGAGTGTTCGATATAATGAAGGATGTTTTTGATGAAATTATTATCAGTACTAATGAACCGGAACTATACGATTTCATTGATGCAGAAAAAGTTACAGATAAGTTTCCCGGTTTTGGTCCGCTTGCCGGGATTCATTCTGCAATTTCATCAACACAAGCTAAAAAGATTTTTGTGACATCTTGTGATTTGCCATTTATTAACCCCTCACTTATCAACTTTCTTTTAAATGTTACAAGTGAAGAAATGATTATTGTCCCCAAAGCAGAAAATAGGACTCAGTACAACTGTGGAATCTATGATTGTAAAATATTACCTCTTTTAGAAAAAGTATTATGTGATGTTAATGAAGCTAAGAATAAAAATCAGGAAGTAAAGAACAGTGCATTAAGTCTCTGGAATTTTGCCGAACGTCTGGGTGTTGAAGTTGTAGATGTGGAAGAAAAATTATTTTATACAAAGGATCTATTCTTTAACATTAACACACCGGAAGATTATGAATATGTACGGGAACGGTTAATCTAATAAGACAACCGCTCATTTTATCATTCAAATTATTGCCAAACCGCCAGGACAACAACTCTTATTTATCAATTCTAAAAATTAATTACTGCATTTTTCTAAAAATTGAAACTGTTTAGATAATTCACCATCAAATCGTTCACAATTATTGATAATTATCTCTGGCAAGATAGTTGACATTTATAAATGTCAATAAAAACAAAGACATAATGACTGAAATAAATATATCTAACAAAGAACCAATCTTTCCGATCAGTGCGGCGGCTAAGCTACTGAACATTTCCGTTCACACACTGCGTATGTACGAGAGAGAAGGATTGTTTATTCCATATAAAAAAGATACAAACCAGAGGTCGTATTCAAAAGCTGATATTGAAAGAATTAAATGTATACGCAATGCAATAAATGAATCAAAAATTTCGATTAACGGCATCAAAACAATTTATTCGTTAATACCGTGCTGGCAAGTAATAAAATGCTCTGAAGAGGATAGAAAAAAATGTGAAGGATATATTGGTCATGGTAAACCGTGCTGGAGTTATTCTCACCCGAATACAATGTGCGAAAATAAAAATTGCAGAGAGTGCGATGTTTACAATAATTTTTCTGAATGCGGTAAAGTAAAAGAATTAATAAAATCCATTTCGAGGTAAAAAGAATGAATTCAATTTCCCGAAGAAAGTTCTTGAAGATAACCGGGTTTTCGGTTGGTGCGGCTGCAACAGTTTCTGCACTAAGTCCGTTTATTAAAGGAGCAGAAAAGGTTAATAAGGAAAAAGTAAAGGGAATCCAGAAAATTCCAACTTACTGCGATATCTGTTTCTGGAAATGCGGTGCGATAGCTTACTTAAAAGATGGCGAGTTATGGAAAGTAGAAGGGCATCCTAATGATCCGTTGAGCAAAGGAAGATTGTGTCCACGTGGTACCGGTGGGGTCGGTGCACATTACGATCCCGACAGATTGCGTTCACCATTAATTAGAACACGCGAACGCGGCGAAGAAAAATGGAAAGAAGTTACCTGGAATGAAGCGTTCGATTATATAGCTGCTAAGATGAATAAGATAAAAAATGAGTACGGGTCGGAGTCGATAGCATATTTCTCACATGGTATTGGTGGAAATTTTTTAAAACACACCCTAAAAGCTTACGGAGTAAATAATATTTCGGCACCTTCATATGCTCAATGCCGTGGTCCGCGTGATGTTGGATTTGAATTAACATTCGGCGAAGGAATCGGTTCACCGGAAAGGACGGATATTGAGAATGCAAAATGTCTTGTGCTAATCGGATCGCATCTTGGCGAGAATATGCACAACTCGCAAGCTCAAGAATTTGCAAATGCAGTACAGAATGATTCGACAATTATAGTTGTCGATCCAAGATTTTCGGTAGCGGCATCAAAAGCAAAATATTATTTACCAATTAAACCCGGAACAGACATTGCACTTCTGCTTGCCTGGATGAATGTGATAGTAAAAGAAAAATTATACGATGTTGATTATGTAACAAAATATGGATTTGGGTTCGATCAATTTGCAGCAGAAATTTCCCCATTCACACCCGAATGGGCATACACAGAAACCGGTATTGATGTTGAGTTAATTAAAACAACCGCACGGGTTATGGCGATGAATAAACCGGCAACACTTATTCATCCAGGGAGACATGTTACATGGTACGGTGACGATGCACAGCGAAGCAGAGCTATCGCATTATTAAACGCACTGCTCGGTTCATGGGGACGCAAAGGCGGATTTTTCTTTCCATCGAGTTATTCAATTCCACCATATCCGTATCCAGGGTATCCGGAACCGAAAAAAGAAAAAGTTGATAATCCAAATAACAAATATCCATTTGCAATTGAAGAGATTACAACCGGGATACGTGAAGCAACTATTACCGGAAATCCGTACCCGATAAAAAGTTGGTTTATTTATGCAACTAATTTGATTCACGCTCTGCCCAATGAAAAAGAAACAATCAAAGCAATTCAAAATTTAGATTTGATGGTCGTTGTTGATGTAATCCCGAGTGAAATTGCCGGATGGGCTGATGTGGTTTTACCGGAATCGGTTTATCTTGAACGATACGATGATCTTCATGCATCATCATTTAAAGGAACATTTGTTGGTATTCGTCAGCCGGTTATTGAAGCACCCGCCGATCAAAAACCAAATTGGTGGATCGCAAAAAAACTTGCCGAGAAACTTGGACTTGGTCATTACTATCCATGGAATCATATTGAAGAGTATCTTGATTACAGATTAAAAGCTG
>DYJK01000043.1:0-2970 GCA_020723165.1 Melioribacter roseus
AAATTTTTTCCGCTTCAATTTTGGTAAATATTTTCCCATAATTCTGCGCGTTTGATTTAATCGGTGATAGTATTAAAAAAATGATAAAAACAGCTACAAAACTGACTAACTTTTGCATAAGTACTCCCTTTGTATGATTGGCATTACAATCTAAAAAATAATTTTATTGAAAAATATGATAGTGTTACTAAAAATTATTTATTTGATTTTGGATTAGAAATGTAGATTTCACGAAGTGGAGTGATTGTCTGATTCATTTTTAGTGATAGGACTATCAATAGAGTGATAGTCCTATCAATTGGTTTTTACGCCTCATTACTAAAAAAAGAAAGTTCAACAGCAAATCTGATCAGCTGGGGTAATGTTTTAATATTTAATTTTTCCATTATTGCAGAACGGGTTATGTCTACCGTTCTTCTTCCTACAGACAGAAATGATGCTATTTCATCACTTGTAAAACCCTGACTAATATATTTGAGAATGCTTTTTTCACGCTCGGTGAGTAAAGATGTATTGGTATTTTGTACACGGTCATAAATTTTTTCAAATTTGTTTTTAATATTCCTAATCTCTTCTTCAGTATATTTATTAAAATAGGTTTCTCCGTTTACAACAGTCTCAATAGCTTCCACCAATTCTCCCTTGATAACGTCTTTAGTGATTAATCCTTTTATGCCGGTTTTAATCGCTTTGTAAATATATTCTTCCGTGTTATGCATTGTAAGAAAGATGATCTTAGCATGTTTATCTTTGGCAAGAATTTTTTTTGCTGCTTCAATACCGTTTATCTTCGGCATAGAAATATCAGTAAGAACAATATCCGGTTTGAAAGCAAAATATTTCTCGCACAGTGTTTCGCCATCCTCGGCTTCTGCAACTATCACAATGTTTTGTTGCTTTTCTAAAATGCTAATCAATCCTTGGCGGACTATGTTATGATCATCTGCTATAAGTAACCGTATCTTCTTCAATTAGCTCACCTTTTTTGGGTAATTTGATGACAATGCTTGTTCCTTGTCCAGGTTCGGAATTGATGCGGAATGTTCCATCTAAATTTTCTACCCGTTCTTTCATTCCAAACAACCCGATTCCAAAATCCTTCAGATCTTTCGATAAAAAATATTCATCGGGGATTCCTTTACCGTCATCCGAAATGATTATATCTAAATTTTCCTTATTGTTAATAACCTGGACAGCGAACTCATTAGCATTTGAATGTTTTAAAATATTATTCAAAGATTCCTGGATATTACGGTAAATACACAATTCAATATCCTGGTTCAATCGTTCTTCGTTGCCGAGATATGTAAAATACCCCATGATGCCGGAGTTATCCGATACTTTTTTAACTAATGACTGAACAGCGAATTTTAAACCTAGTTCTTCTATCTCTAAAGGTTTCAGCGCCCGTGAGATTAACCTTACCTTGTTATATATCTGGTCAAGTTCATTAATAATATCTTCACGGCTCGCAGTTTCGTTCAATTGGAGTAATTTCAGCTTCAAGAGAATCAAACGCTGCCCGATATCATCATGCAGTTCGGATGATATAAATCTTTTTTCCGCTTCCAATTTATATTCTAATGTATCGGCAAGTTTTTTTAGTTTGTTTTTATAATCGTTGATTAACGATTCATATTCTTTCAGTTTTGTTATATCGTGCATATAGATATTTGCAAAATTGAATGCACTATTTCCTTTTATTATAACCGAAAATATTTTTCCTCCAATAGTCTCTAACGATTGTATCTCCAAATTGTTTTTTATGATCTCATCACAATTTATTTGTGTACTGATCAACAATTTATCAATCGTACATGATTGCAAATCAATTCCATCGAAGAGTTTACGGGAGGCAACATTCGTCTGAATGATCTTACCATAGTTATCAATTCTTATCAGTGGATTATTATCTAATTCGGCAAATAGAGCCATTAGTTTTGCGTGTTTGATTTCCAATTCATCTTTTTCAAGTATGAATTGGTATTTCATAGGATAGACTACTTTGAAGAAGATCAATAATACTACCGCAACTATAATTGCACTAAAGATAAAGGAATAGATTACCGGGTTACTAAATGAAAAAAACTCCGAAATATACTCGTCAATATTGTTCATCCGGTCCTATCCTTCAATACCTTTGTACATATCTTCAATTAATTCTTTATAGCGTTCTTCTATAAATTTACGTTTTATTTTAAGAGACGGTGTTAGTTCACCACTTTCGATAGTAAATGGTTTATCAAGAATTGCAAATTTTCTTACACGTTCAAAGTTGGCAAGTTTTTTCTGAAATTGATCCAGTTCTTTATCTAATAGTTCATAGATTTGTTTCATATTAACTAAGTCATCAACATTAGAATACTGTATCCTATTCGCATCGGCATATTCCTTTAGTGCCTCATAATCTGGAACTATCAAAGCACTTAAGAACATCCTTCTATCCCCAATCAATACGAATTGATCAATAAATTTACTAGCGAGGAACATATTTTCAATAGGTGTTGGAGCAATATATTTTCCACCCGATGTTTTGAACAGATGTTTCTTCCGATCCGTAATGATTAAAAAACCCTCGGCATCAAATACACCTATATCACCGGTATGAAGCCATCCTTCCTTGATTGTTTCTTCGGTTTCTTTTTTATTTTTATAGTAACCTTGCATTATATTAGGGCCGTAAGCCAATATCTCACCATCTTTTGCGATTTTTATTTCAACACCGGGTAATGGCTTACCAACAGTACCGAATTTATAATCATTAACACGGTTAGCGGCAATAACCGGCGATGATTCCGTTAAACCGTAACCTTCAATAACTAATATTCCGGCTGCTTCAAAGAAAATTCCAAGTTCACGGGCTAATGCTGCTCCGCCAGAAATAAAAAATCTTAATTTACCCCCGGTTCTATCTCTTAACTTAGAGAATACAAGTTTATCGGCAAGTTTTCTTTTAATTGTAAGAAAAAT
>DYJK01000043.1:3070-26580 GCA_020723165.1 Melioribacter roseus
CACGAAAAAGCCGTATAATATCCAGCCATTCTTTCAAAAATATGGCAGAGTGGAAGGAACGATAGGAATGTATCGTTCTCATCAATAAAAAATATTTCGTGAGCAGCTTTTATGTTGGATACAATATTTTTATGTGTAAGCATTACACCCTTTGGTTCACCGGTAGTGCCCGATGTGTAGATGATAGTGCATAATTGATTCTCATTACAAAGATTTGAGTATTCCATGAAATAGTTTCTATGACTTACTTTAAACTCATTTCCTTTGTTTTGAATTTCCTGAAAAGTGAAAATATCATTTTCAGTTCCCTTATCGTTATTATTCATTACTATAATGAATTTTAGATTTCTACAATTGTTCCGGATTTTCAGGACTTTATTCAATTGGAATTTATTTGAAACTATAACCCCAACTGATTCAGAATTATTTAATATAAATTCAATAGTTTCGGATGTAGAGATTGGATACAAAGGAACATCAACAGCACCAAGCCCTAATATACCCATGTCAGAATAAACCCACTCAGGTCGGTTCTCGGCTATTATAGCAACTTTCTCATCGCGTTTTACACCAAGTGCTGCCAAACCAAGAGCAAAACTTTCTGTTTCTTCATAAAGTTTATCATATGTAATTCCAATCCATTGTTCGCCTTCCTTATATTTCAAGACGGGACGGGTTTTACCTTTTCCAAATTCAGTTGTTATAAAATGAAATAGTTGTGGAATGGTTTTAAAGTCTTTTAAGACTGGCATGTCTCCTCTCCAAATGTTTTGCTCAATTTACGGGGGGAAGACTAAAAAAGCAATAAGAAGTTGTAGATTATAATAAAAGTTTATGAGGTTAGAATTTTACCATCAACCACCGGGGTAACACAAATTAAAGGGTTTTCAGGTACATCAAATTTTTGAAATATTTCTTCGAACAAACGATACTGCATACCCTGGCGCTCTAACTTGGAAAACTTTTTATACGGCATGAATTTACCTTTTCTATCTTGAGGCGAGTCGAAACTATATGCAGAAGAATAATCATCCTTAGCATGTTCTTTGAGATATTTGATTTTGCCGCTGTCATCGCCGCCAAGTTCATATGCCTTAGCTTTGAATCCAACGACATCATCATTTTCAATAATAAGATAGATGTTAAGAATTGTTTCAAACATTTTTATTCTCAAGATGTTTGGAATTATTCTTTAATACAAATAGTGTTAGGAAAAGTGCAAATATAAAAGCCATTTTACAAAGTAAACTTTCAACGGCAGTAACAAAAACCGGGAAAAATATTGCGATTATCATCGATGGTAAAAATGTGAAGAGGTACCCAAAAAGATATGTTCTTGTTAAAGCTTTTATCTTTTTATCTGTTTCACTTCCCCATTTCTTGTTTAACATTATCATTGAACCAATTATAGGCAGATAATAAAAAGTTGCATAGAATGGTCCCAACGGATAATGATATGATACATATAAAACTGTACATTTGGTAACAGCAAACTTATCAAGTACAAATGGGTAATAAACAATAAAGAATAGAGCCGGTATGAAAATATATTTGTGGTAAGATTTCAGTTTGTCAGAGTATTTTAGAACAGTATATAGACCGAGCGGAGGCAATAACGTAATATCAAAAAATGCAAGGTAGATTACTATCTGCTGCTTTAAGCCAACAAAACAAATTAGAAATTCTAAAAATTGGTAGCCGAACAAAAGTGAAATTGTACCTAATACTAATTTGTTGACGGGATTCTTTTCAGCAAAGATTAAAAGATTAATAATGAACAATAGCTCGATGCACGCAATTAATAGAGAAACTATACCGTCAAAATTTTCCATAGAGTTTTAGTTTTTTGTTTGCACAACGTAGAGACGCCGTATATGGCGTCTTTACGATTACATTACCGATGCCATTATAGCTTTCTGAACGTGGAGACGATTTTCAGCTTCATCAAAAATTACTGAGTTTGACGAGTCACATATCTCATCTACAACCTCATCACCGCGGTGAGCCGGTAAACAATGCATAAAAATATAATCTTCTTTTGCATGTTTAACTAACTGCGGATTAACCTGGAAACCGGCAAATTTTTCCTTTCTATCTGCTGCCTCTTTTTCTTGTCCCATACTTGCCCAAACATCGGTGTAAATTATATCTGCATTTTTAACAGCGGCAATCGGGTCATCTAGAATTTCAATCTTGCTGCCCATATATTTTGCATTTTCGATCGATTCATTTACAACAAAATCGAGCGGCTTATAACCTGATGGAGATGCTATAGCTATGTTCATCCCAACTTTTGAACATCCGTGAAGTAAACTATGCGCCATATTATTTCCATCGCCTATGTACGCAAGTTTTAATCCGCGTAATATTCTTTTTTTCTCGAGGACAGTAAATAGATCGGTCAATACCTGGCATGGATGGTGCAAATCGGTTAATCCATTGATCACCGGTATCGAACCAAATTTAGCAAGATCAATTACATCCTGGTGATCAAATGTCCTTATCATAATCCCATCGAGATAGCGTGATAAAACCTTAGCCGTATCGCTGACACTTTCACTTTTCTTTAACTGCAAATCATTTTGATTAAAATACAAACCGGTTCCGCCTAATTCATAAATACCAACTTCGAACGACACGCGTGTTCTTGTTGAAGGTTTGGAAAAGATCATTCCAAGTTTTTTCCCTTCCAGCACATGATGCTTCTTACCAATTAATCTTTCTTGTTTTAAGGTTACACTCAAATCAAATATTTGATAGATCTCTTCCAACGATAGATGATGGATTTCTATCAAACTTTTTCCTTTCATATTAACTGCCATTAGTTACCCCTATTTTTTAAACGTTGAGTCCCAACGGGACGAAAGATGTAGGATGAGAAATGGTAAATGGGATTTTACATTTTCCATCTTCCATTTTACATCTTACATAACACTAGTACATCTTTTCATAATCAATCTGTTTATGTTCTTTTTCAATCCAGTAAGAATTTTTACCGTCTTTCCGTTCGATGTCAAGAAATTTCTTGCCGAATAATTTTGCAATTAATCCTATCGGAGTCATCACAAAAATAAAAAGAATAGTTAATATAATTCTCGATACTATCCAGCCGAGAGCAAACGCAAAACCCATCCATAATTTATATGTTGTCTTTAACCTCTCAGGGAAAATCATTCCGGCAACGAACAAATAAGCCCCGACAGTGAAAAATATAACTCTTAGTTGAACTAAGATTTGTTTATACATAAAGAGCAATGAGAGTAGAAGTAAAATTCCACCAATCATTATACCGAATTTAATCAAACTTTTTCGGGAAACATCAAGTCCTTTTAATTCATGTGCAACGTCTTTAATCCAGCTCATACTTTTGTTTCCAGTCTATATCATCATGAAATTTCGGCTGTTCATTTTTGTAAAGAATAAAATTACCTAAAGCAAGTAGATCCATTTCCGTTCTCATAAAACATTTGTATGCATCGAGCGGTGATTCAACGATCGGTTCACCTCTTACATTGAATGAAGTGTTTACAATTACCGGGCAGCCGGTTTTTTCTTCAAACTTACTTATTAATTTATAATAAAGGGGATTATCATCTTTATGAACGGTCTGGATTCGAGCAGAATAATCAACATGTGTTACCGCCGGAATTTCGGAACGTACAATATTCAGTTTATCTATCCCCCACAGTTTCGCTTCTTCATCGGTCATTCTTCTCTGTTTTTCTTTTTTCACATCAGCGACTAACAGCATGTATGGACTTTCCCTATCGAGCTCAAACCATTCACTTACCTTATCAGCTAAAACGGTTGGTGCAAAAGGACGAAAACTTTCGCGGTATTTTATTTTCAGGTTCATCTTCTTCTGCATTTCAGGTGAACGCGCATCACCAATAATAGAACGAGCACCAAGTGCCCGCGGTCCAAATTCCATTCTACCCTGGAACCAGCCAATCACTTTTTCTTCTTTTAATGCATCACTTACTTTTTCTATTAATTCATTTTCACCTACACGATGATAAGGAAGATCAAACTTTTTCAAAAATTTTTCTATGGCATCATCATTATAATGGGTTCCAAAATAAGAGCCTTTCTGATTGTCTCTGCCGTTCTTTTCAATAAGTTTATTTCCAAAATGATGATGATATGTAATTAATGCAGCACCAATTGCACCACCGGCATCACCGGCCGCCGGCTGAATCCAGATATCTTCAAATATTCCTTCGCGTAACAATTTACCATTACCAACACAATTCAGTGCAACACCTCCGGCAAGACATAAATATTTCTCCCCGGTCTGCCTTTTAATGTTGCGTGCCATTCGAATCATAATTTCTTCAGTTACATCTTGAACCGACCGTGCAAGATCCATCTCTCGTTGTGTCAAATTTGTTTCCGGCTTCCTTGGCGGTCCATCGAAAAGTTGATCAAACTTTTCGTTGGTCATTGTTAACCCGGTATTGTAATTAAAATATTCCATGTTCATTTTGAATGAACCGTCTTCCTTGAGATCGAGCAAATGATCGTAAATTTTTTTAACGTATTTTGGCTCACCGTAAGGTGCAAGTCCCATTACTTTGTATTCACCGGAATTAACTTTAAAACCGGTGAAATAAGTGAATGCGGAATAAAGGAGACCAAGTGAATGAGGCCAGTGAAGTTCGGAATGTATTTCTATTTTATTACCGTTACCTACTCCCCACGAAGAAGTTGCCCACTCTCCCACGCCATCGATAGTTAAAAATGCTGCGCGATTAAAAGGTGACGGAAAGAATGCTGATGCGGCATGTGATTCGTGATGTTCCGGGAATAAAATTTTCCCTTTGTAGTTTAACTCTTTAGAAATTAGATCAGGTATCCATAGCTTTTCTTTTAACCACAACGGCATTGCCATTATAAAAGATTTTATTCCTTTGCCCGGATAACTTAAATAGGTTTCTAAAATTCTATTGAATTTAATGATTGGTTTATCATAGAAAGCAACTGCGGATAGATTCTCTACAGTTATACCGGCATCTTTCAAACAAAACTGTGCTGCATGAATTGGGAAATTGGAATCATGTTTGATACGGGTGAATCGTTCTTCCTGGGCTGCTGCTACAATTTCTCCATCTTTCAGAAGTGCAGCCGCTGAATCATGATAATATGCCGATATGCCGAGAATGTAGTTATTCATTGTCTTTAGCCCCGGGTATAACTCCCCTCTTGGCTTAATTGCCAGATCGAGACTGGAAGGGTATCATAACATTTATTAATAATAAAAAGAATTACGAATATTGAACAAGGAATTATGAATTTAGATGTAAAGGTAAAGACCATTATTCACTCTACAAAAAATATTTTTTTATACTGTATAAAATCATCTTAATAAAATGATGAATATCGCTGCTGAATATTGCAAACCAAACAAGCAATTATAATTTTGGGAAAATGATAATATTCAAATAAAATTCCATCTAACATCTATCATCATTCCAACATTCCATCTTGCCAGTATTCTATTTTTCAAAAAAGTTTCGCTCAACATTTTATAATTCTTGTTCCGCAATCTTCTTTCTCAATATCTTCTTCTCTGGTAATTACAGCTTCTTTACCGGTGTGTTCAACAAAATCAACAGCTGCTAAAATTTTGGGTCCCATACTTCCGGCTGGAAATTCGCCTTCATCAAAATATTTTTTAGCTTCATCAACAGTTAAATGATCAACAGCTTTTTGATTTGGTTTATTAAAATTAATAAAAACTTTAGGAACGTCTGTAACTATATAAAATCGGTCGGCATTAATAGCACGGGCAAGCAAAGCCGAAGCAAGATCTTTATCGATCACTGCCTCAATTGCCTCTAAATATTTTGTATCTTCATGAAAGTAAACCGGTATTCCGCCGCCGCCGGCAGCAATTACAATATGACCTTTTTCAACAAGATCGGCAACTACTTGTTTGTTGATAATATCAATCGGTTTGGGAGAAGCAACTACTTTACGCCATCCCCTTTTACGAGGATCTTCTTTGAATACCCAATTATTAGCTTTTGCTAAAAGTTCAGCTTCTTCTTTTAAATAATAAGGTCCAATTGGTTTTGTAGGATTGTTAAAAGCCGGGTCGCTTATATCGACTAAAACTTCTGTAATTAACGCAATTACATTTTTACTCAATTCAGTTTTGCTAAGTGCATTCCTCATCTGCCTATCAATCATATAACCGATTCCGCCTTGAGAATCGGCTACACAAATATCGAGCGGCATCTTCGGAATTTTAAATTGATTATAACCGGCTTCGTTGCGTAAAAGGATATTGCCTACTTGCGGACCATTACCGTGCGTAATAACTAATTCGAAACCTTGTCTTAGTAATCCGACCAATTTTTCGCATGTTTCTAAAGTATGTTGTTCTTGCTGTTCGATAGTTCCGATCTCGTTACCTCTTAAAAGAGCATTACCCCCAAAGGCAACAACAGCAATTTTTTTCATAACAGACCTTTAGCTTTTAACACAGATTCCAGCGTGTTAGAACCGATCTCTTGTAATTCATACATTACACGTGTACTCGGTTTATTAATTTTTAAAATTCTTCCCAAATCTATCGGTGTACCGATAACAACAGAATCGCAATCAGTTTTATTTATAGTTTCTTCGAGATCTTTAATTTGTTGATCGCCATAACCCATCGCCGGCAACAGCACACCAATGTTAGGATATTTTTTATACGTCTCGGTAATCGATTTAACGGTATATGGTCTTGGATCAACAATTTCTTTTGCACCAAGCTTTTGAGTAATTACTGTTCCGGCACCGTATTTCATTTCGCCGTGTGTTAATGTTGGACCGTCTTCTACAACCAGAACACGCTTATCCGTAATCAATTCGGGTTTGTCAACTGTTATTGGTGAAGCTGCTTCTATAACAACAGCATTTGGATTTACATGCTGAATATTATTTCGTACAGTAACAATACCTTCAGCATCAGCGGAATCAACTTTGTTTATAATTACAGCATCTGCCAAACGCAAAGATGTATTGCCGGGATAGTACCGCATCTCATGCCCGGGTCTGTGCGGATCAGCCACAGTGAAAGTTACATCTGCTTTGTAAAAAGACATATCATTGTTGCCCCCATCCCATAAGATTATATCAGCCTCTTTTTCAGCTTCCCGAAGTATTGCCTCATAGTCAACACCGGCATAAATTACTCCGCCTCTTGCAACGTGCGGTTCGTACTCTTCGCGCTCTTCAATGGTGCATTCATATTTATCAAGATCGCTATAAGCAGCATATCTTTGAACTTTTTGTTTTACAAGATCACCATAAGGCATAGGGTGGCGAATAGCTACAACTTTTTTACCGGCTTCTTGTAATAACTTAACTATTTTTCTTGAAGTTTGGGATTTACCGCAGCCGGTACGAACAGCCAATACAGCAACTACCGGCTTGGTACTTTTTATCATTGTTTCTTCAGCACCCATTAATCTAAATGAAGCACCGGCGGCATTCACAATTGATGCTTTTGTCATTACATATTCAAACTGAACATCGGAATAAGAAAAAATCACTTCATTAACTTTCAATTTATGAATTAAATCGACGAGTTCGGATTCTTCATAAATTTTAATACCATTTGGATAAAGTTTACCGGCAAGTTCCGGTGGATAAATTCTGCCATCGATGTTTGGTATTTGTGTGGCAGTAAAAGCAACTACATTGTAATTTTCATTGTCTCTGAAAAATACATTGAAGTTGTGGAAATCGCGTCCGGCAGCGCCCATTATAAGGACGTTTCTGCGAGTCATAAATCACCTCTTTTTGGTTTATTCAACAGTTACACTTTTAGCAAGATTTCTCGGTTGATCAACATTCAATCCCTTCTTAACGGCAATATGATAAGCTAACAACTGCAATGGAATAACGCTGAGTATCGGTTGAAGTATATCAATTGTTTTGGGAACACGTATAACATGATCTACCAATTTATCTATTTGATTATCATCTTCATTTACAATTGCAAGTATTCTTCCCTTTCTTGCTTTAACTTCTTCGATGTTGCTAGCAACTTTCTCATAAACTGAATCTTTCATTGCAATAAAAACAACCGGCATATTTTCATCTATCAGGGCAATTGGTCCATGTTTCATTTCTGCTGCCGGGTATCCTTCAGCATGTATGTAAGAAATTTCTTTTAACTTGAGTGCCCCTTCAAGAGCAACCGGGAAGTTGTATCCCCTTCCCAGATATAAAAAGTTTTTACTATCAACATATTTTTCTGCGATCTTTTCGATCTCATCATTATGCTTTAGTATCGATTCAACTTTGGATGTAAGATTTTGCAACTCTTGAATAATTTCCTGACCATCAAGCTGGTTAAGATTTTTTCTGCGAGCTATTAGCAACGTTATTAGTGCAAGGACAAGCAATTGGGAAGTAAATGCTTTAGTCGATGCAACGCCAATCTCAGGACCGGCATGTATATAAACACCGGCATGGCTCTCGCGAGCTATAGAACTGCCAACAACATTACAGACACCAAGACAAAGCGCACCTTTCTTTTTTGCTTCTTTAAGGGCAGCTAAGGTATCTGCCGTTTCACCGCTTTGTGATATAAAAATTACAGTATCTTTTGATGTGATGATTGGGTGGCGATAACGGAATTCTGATGCGTATTCAACTTCAACCGGAATGCCGGTAAGTTGTTCTATCATGTATTCACCTACTAATGCTGCATGCCATGATGTTCCGCAAGCCGAAATAATTATTCTATCAGAGTTGGCAATTTTTTCTTCGTAACCTTGTAAACCGCCAAGTTTGGAAATCCCTTCTTTAAGAACTAACCGTCCGCGCATAGAATTGTAAAGAGATTCGGGTTGTTCCATAATTTCTTTTAACATGTAGTGAGGAAAACCGCCTTTGGTAATTTCATCAACACTCATATCTACTTCATGAATCTCTTTGATAATGTTTTCATCGGAAATTGTTTTTGCATGAAAGTGGTCCTGAAAAATTTCGGCAATCTCGCCATCCTCTAAATAAACAACCTGACTTGTATGTGCGATAAGAGCGTTTACATCCGAAGCAACAAAGTTTTCATTTTTCCCGATACCTATTACAAGCGGCGAACCTTTTTTTGCGGCAACAATTTTATCAGGTTCACCATTATATATAACAGCTATTCCGTATGTACCTTCAACTTCATTTAATGCATACCTAACAGCTTGAAATAAATTGTTTTTTAATTTGAGATATCTATCAATAAGATGGGTTAACACTTCTGTATCGGTTTCGCTTACAAATTTATATCCTTCGCTAAGCAATCCTTTTTTGAGGGACATATAATTTTCAATAATCCCATTGTGAATTAAAAATAAAGTTTTTTCTTGATTCATATGAGGGTGTGCATTTATCATACTCGGTTCACCATGTGTTGCCCATCTAGTGTGGCCGATTCCGAGGTGTGAATCTATTGCTTCTTTGCCGACAATTTTTTCAAGTTCAGAAACTTTGCCTTTAGTTTTGATTACTTTGCATTCTTTCGAATTGATCAATCCAATTCCAGCGGAATCGTATCCCCTATATTCGAGACGTTTTAATCCTTCTATTAGAATTGGAACGCAATTTTTTGAGCCAATATAACCCACTATACCGCACATAGTTTCTCCTATTAGTTATATAAATTAAAAATAAGTAAGAAGTGGTAAAATAAAAAATTAGTGATCCGGACAAGGACGTAAAAGCAGTAGATTTGGCTCTATATTGATGCTCTTTATTTTTATTTGAGTGTAAATCATAATAATTAAGAGAAACTTGGGTACAAATTTAAAAAAATAATATGGAGAAACAACTACGATTCACTCAATAATTGCGATGCTTTGTAAGTTAACCGGTCTAATGTTATATTTGCATCGAAAATTTGACAATTTGCACCCGTAGCTCAATTGGATAGAGCATCTGACTACGGATCAGAAGGTTTGGGGTTCGAATCCCTACGGGTGTACAAAAAAAATATTGGATAGAGCACCCCGACTTTGTCGGGGAGGTTTGGGGTTCTGCCAAAGGCATCGCTTTGTGAGAATCCCTACGGGTGTACAAAATGAATTGAGAACGTAGAATCAATTTTCTTGATTCTTCATTTTTTTGCTCTGTACAAAGTATTTCTATTTCCGCTATATCACTACTATCTTTTGTATCGTATTCCAATTCCTTGTGGTTACATCTTTGCCGAATTCTTTTTCGATAATACTCATTGCATCAAGAGTACGGCTATCTTGAACAGACAATACACTGAAGATTGCATTATCCGTTACTTTTAAAATGCGGAATGAACTATCGGGCGAAACATACGGTATTTTCAATTTGATCTTCGGTTTTTCCGAAAGCAGTGTTACATACAAACGTATATCTTTTGTCACTTCAATTCCTTTGAACGGGTCGAGCGCAATCATCTTTTCGATATCGCGGAAATTATAAACCAAAGTTCTAGCCGGAAAGCCGAATGTTTCATTCAATTTCTTTTCAATTGATTCACCGAGTAATTTTGTGTTCTTTTTCTCCGCATCAAAAACCACGTTACCGCTTGCAAGAATCGTCTTTACATTTTTAAAACCCATTTTCTCGAGCATGCTTCTTAATTTTTCCATCGGCACTTTTTTATTTCCACCTACATTAATTCCGCGAAGAAACGCTGTGTAACGTTCCGATTTGACAGTGCCCGACTTATTTTCTTTCATTTATACTTCTCCATTTTCAGTGATAGGACAAATAATTTTATAATATGTCTGTTGTACCCTTTCGCGATCTAATACGATTTATGTCCCATTAACCGGTATTGTTAATGCGGAACTTTTAATATCATCATTACAAAGGCAGCCAAAGGAGTTATTAATGCAAATAGACCCCAAATATCCCACTCTCTATATATTTTCATTAAGTTTTTCCAATCAAAATCTGATGTTAGATTTTCAGAGGATGTAAGTACTAAAATTTTTTTCTGCAAAGGGGCTACCTTATAAGCAAAAGCAATTCCTGAAATTGAAAAAAGTACGATAGGCAAAAATATCCACCCCGTTTTTAAAATTGGGATTTGTCCATATATTGCAGCCAGTAAACCTCCGGCGGTAAGAATAATGACACCGGGAGTTGTAAAATATTTATCTGCCCTGATAAGATATTTCACTGTATGAGCAATTATTTTCAAGTCTTTCGTTTTTACTGCTGCACGCATCCAATAAAAGCCGGTAATTATATTACCTAAAAATATTACAACAGCAACAAGGTGAATTAATTTAAAATAAACATAGTACACCACATTATTCTCCTTAGAGTTTGAATTTATTTTATTCTTTTAGATTGGGACAAAATTTAAACTTAGTTGAAATTTATTTGTTGTCCTTCATAACCGTTACTTTATGAACTTTCCCTTTGTTATCGTATGTAGTCCATTCCCCAATTTGTTTACCTTTACTAAAATACCCGGAACGCATTATTGTGCCGCCTTTACGAAACCATTCCCAATACCTTCAGGAACATTGTTAATCACTTTACCTTTAGCCCAAATACTGCCATAGTTATGATACTTAACATAGTTTTCCGCTTGTGAATTTTTGTTATTCCGTGTTACCTTTTTCAACTTAGTTTTTTCTCCATCTTGTTTTGCACGGAATTTTACTATTCTTTTAATGAGCGTTTTCGGCAAAGGTTTATCTATCCGAAATTGTACAGCGCCTTTTGACCATTTGTAATCAGCTAGTTCGCTCCCGAATGCTTTAATACCTGAAGATGTGGGATAAAAACCGATGTGACTTTTGTATGCAGCAAAATAAACCAATATTTCGTTTTGTTTAAATGCCGGTATTCCATAACTGATAACTTCTTCTGCATCAGTTATAACAGATTTAATTATTTCCCTCATCTCGTAAAGTTTTATTTTTGCTTGGATTGGCACTGAAGAATAATACTGTTCTACATTACCATGTTTTTGTGTTTCACTTTTCATAATTCTATTCCCTCATGCTATTTCTTTTTGTTTTCACATTTTGATATGCTGTCATTAATGCATCCCTCAACATTCCCTTTTTAACATTATCGAATTCAATAACTGTCCATCCTTGTCTGCCCCATGCACCGTTTACGGGGTACATTACCGTTTTATCAAAGACAAAAAATGCCGATTGATCCGGCAAAGATAGTTTTACAACAGCTCTATTGTTTCTTCCATCAAGTGTAGCAAATATTTTTTTATTGATTCTAAAAGAAGCTTTATCAAAGTGCGGTTGTTCTATTGTATCCGGAAAAGATAATGCCATTTGCCGGAATGTATTTTTGTCGACCATTTTTAATTTCTTTCAGTTTTTATAAATCAGTTCAAGCTTTTTGCTTAAAAATGAACTGAATCTAAGGGCTGCCTTCTCGATAAGTTTCTTCTTGGATACTTTTTTACCGTCGTACAATTCAACTTCAGGAATTACTCTATCATTTTTTACCGTTCGCTTCCATGTTCCAACTGCTTGCCCCTCTTTAACAATTGTCGGATAGAATATTCCGTTGCTTGATATTGCCTTATTATGATTATCCATTGTTAAGACTGCCCTTCTATTCTTATAACTAATGATAAACTCATCATATGCCGGGAGCAGATGGAAGGGATCTTTTTCTTCCTTCGGCAACATAAAATTATTTGCAAGCCAATAAACGGTCGAATCAATTTTTTTCAGAAATGAAACTTGATTTAACCGATTCCAGTGCATGTTTTGCATCCTTGACCGATAAACCAGACCACCAAACAAAATCATTAAGCGTTGCCGGGCAATGGCTTGTAAAATATTTTTGTGCAAGTTTGGCGAGCACTTCATTCCCATTTATCTTTTTTATTTTAGGAACTCTTTGGTTAAGCAGCACATAAGTATAATCATGATTTTTTGTTTTACCGCTGCAAATTAATCCGTCTAATTCAGCACAGAGTAATAGATGAGATACTCTGTTGTTATCGTTTTTAAATCCGGCTTTTTCAAGTTGAGCAACAATTTCCCCACGTGTAGCATTTATTCCTTTCAATAAAGTTTTTTCGATCACTTTATTACTTTTAGAAATAATTGCATCCGTTAATTCTAATTCTTTATGGCGGGATTTTAATTGAGCTTTAATCTGTGGTGCGGTTAATTCTAGCATCCAATAAATATCATCTGCCGAAACCAAATGCCATGTAGGTCTCAGCAAATGAGTTCGAATAATTTCTGCATTGTCTATTGCGTTTTCAACAATCTGTTCGGTTGAATTGGGAAGACGCACGCCCACGGCCCATTTTGACATTGCAAAATCTTGAGCTTGTATCGCTCCCATCCATCCCACAATATCTTTTGCGGATTTGAATTTTGTATCCGCAATTTGCTGGCTGACTAATCTATATTTTGCAATGTCTGCTAACGTCATTAATAATTTACAGAGCTTTTTATAAAACTTGTACAAGCTGAATATTATTACCGCAAGTATCGTTTAACACTGCAAGTTTCACCGGTCCCATTTGAGTGGGAGGTGTACTGAAAACAACGCCAAGTTTTAGAAGCTGTTCATATTCTTGATCGAGATTATCAACATTAAACGCAGTCAGCGGAATGCCGGCTTCGAACAATGCTTTTTGAAAAACTTTTGCCGGTTCAAAACCCATCGGTTCCAATAATAATTCAACTCCATCTTGTTCTTCTTTCGAAACAACCGTTAACCATTTATGTTCACCCATCGGAATTTCGGTTTTCTTTACGAAACCCAAAACTTCTGTATAAAATTTAAGGGCTTTCTCCTGGTTATCAACCATTACACTTGTTATTCTAATTTTCATTTTTGTATCCTTTCAATTATTGGTGTTCCGGTAAAATTAATAATTTGTATATATACCAATTTATCGAAAATTGCTTTTTGTGTTCTGGCGGTCTCTAAAAAATGCCGGCGGAGTGCCGGTAATCTTTTTAAATAGATTGGTGAAAGAATTTACACTTTCGAATCCTACCGCCAGACAAACTTCCGTTACATTATAATTTCTTCTTAACAACTTCTTTGCGTTTTGAATTCTGACCGAGGTTAAATATTGATGTGGCGTTAGTCCGTAGAAAGTTTTAAAGGTACGTATAAAATGAAATTTGGCGATGTATGCTCTACCGGCGATAGTATTAAGGTTCAATCGTTTTGAAAAATTGCTGTCAATAAAACGCTTCCCTTGAATTACTCTTTTTATCAAGTCTTCCTTGGCAAAAAACTGATTCCTAATCCTTGCTAATTCTGTTTGATAGTAATTCATCGCCTTACCAAATAATATTTATTTGCCATAATCGAAATCGGCAGACCGACTGCGAACATCAAAATCAAAATACCGATTATTGCTTGTAAAATGTTAAACGGAATTTCTGGTGTGCTGCTCAACGGCAGAACAATGCGTGTCATTACAATCCAAATAAATAATCCGTACGCAAAACCGGAGATGAATTTATTCTTTGATAAAAAAGAAACTTTGGGATAGAGAAGGAAGAAAAATATCGTCCATATAAAAGCTATTACAAAATGGAAAAACAATCCGGCAAGTATCATTTCTATGCCGCCGGTTAATGCTGTACTGCCAAATACACCGCTTGCAATAAATTTAAGTACAACCGCCGGATTCTTTCCGTTTCTAATATAAAATTGTATTAACGCGCAAAATATATCAAGCGTACCGGCAAGTAAACCGGTTTTTATAATTGTAGCTATAAGACTGCTTGTTTTTGAGTGTATCATCAAAGCGTCAGTGAATAATTGTAATCTGTTCTTTATTCATAAATCGAGTGAATGTCGTATTTGATATATTCTTTTTCCGTTTGAATATCAATACTAATTTTTGTTCACTGCTTTGAAAATAACTGTTGAACGGTAAACAAATGAGATTAGTCTTTGTAGGTCGAGCAGATTGCTCGACCTACATCGTGTTACCGGGTGCTTTCTTCAAAGTTGCAATATCAAGTTTTTTCATCTGCAGAACAGCGCTCATAACTCTCTGTGATCTTTCAGGATTTGGATCACTTAATAATTGACCTAACACAATCGGTACAATCTGCCATGATAGACCAAATTTATCTTTAAGCCAGCCGCACATTTGTGCTTTTTCGTCTCCGCCCTCGGAAAGTTTTCCCCAAAAATAATCTACTTCTTCTTGCGACTCGCAATTAACAACAAACGAAACTGCTTCAGTGAATTTGAAATGCGGACCGCCGTTCAATGCTAAAAAATCTTGTCCATTTAGTTGAAATGGAACAACCATTACCGATCCCTTTGGCTTTCCGGATGCTTCAGCTCCTTTTTCATCATAACGAGAAGCTTCTCCACTTTGGGAATTTTTCCTTTCTGAAGAGGAACCCGGGCTTTTGGAAAAAACCGAAGTATAAAAACTAACTGCCTCTTCGGCGTTATTATCAAACCACAAAAACGGAGTTATCTTTTGCATAAACTTTTTTTCCTTTCATTTATCTATTTCAAAATTCATTTTTTAGACAAGCTTTTTGCGTCTTTCAAGTTCGGCTTCTGTTTCATTTTCCAGGGCAAAGGATCCAATCTTAAGTTCTCCACCCGGTTGATATGTTGCAATGATTACCCCGGTGCTGGATGATTTAATGTCAATAAGCTGAAAATTTGATGCGTTTGTTCCCTCACCGAACAATTGTTTCCCGTTACCAACTGCAGTTGGAAAAATTCATAAGTTAAAAAGATCTACTAAATTTCCGTTAACTAGGGTTTTAATAAGATTGCTGCTGCCATGAACCTGAAGCTCTGGACCATTTTGTTTTTTGAGCTTATCTATTTCCTGAACAACATTGTTATTAATTAGAAAAGAATTATTCCAATTAAGTTTGCTAACAGTCTGTGATACAACATATTTTTTTGTTGCGTTGAATTTGTCGGCGACCGGATCATTTTTTATATACTGCCAATGAGCAGCGAAAATTTCATAGGTTTTTCTGCCAAGCAAAAGCTCAAAGGGTTTTGCCAGAAACTCATCCATAGTTTTTCCCATCATTTCATCCCAGTAGTGGAAAGACCAGCCGCCGTATTTAAAATTGCCGGTGGGATCTTCCTCCGGTCCACCCGGTGCTTGCATAACACCATCTAGTGTCATAAAAGCATTTATAACAAGTTTTCTCATTTTAGTCTCCATATAAATGATTAATGATAACCGAAAAATTTAATGCTTAATCATTGATGATTAGCATTACGAAGAGTTTAAACTGTTATTTCAATCCGGGCTTACTTTTTCATCATTCTTTTTCAATATGCTATTTAACATTAGCTGCAAGTTTATCAATCGTCTGCTGCATGCCGGCAATAGAATAAACATACATCTGCCCGGGGATCCATTCATGTTCTGTTATTGTAATTTCAGTCATATCGCATTTTAGTTTTTTAAACTCTATGACAACAGTAAGTTCTTTCGGAAAATCCGCCGGCATACCTATTACAGCCGGGTCCAGTGCGCTGCCTTCTTTATCAGATAAACATTGTGTAAATTCAAGACGTTCCATCGGAATGATTTTTTTATAAACACCGGAACTATAGTGTTCGAATCCTCCCATATCAGCCGGTGCGCGCATGCAAAAAATATAACTTCCTCCTTCGCGTAGATCAATTTTGCATGAAGGTGAAGTAAAACCTTCCGGTCCCCACCACTTTGTAACTTGATCCGGCTCTGTCCATGCCTTCCAGACAAGGTCAACCGGTGCATCAATTATACGTTTTACAACAAGATCAACTTTTTTTGTATTTGTAGGTTTATTTCCGTTTTTCATTTCTCGTGCCCTTAATGTTAGATGTGAGTTTATTATTATAAGCCCGATAAGTATGATAATTGAGTGACGTTTCATCCTATCCCTCCGTTTTTTGTTGGTCAATAATAATTTGCCGGTTACTGTTCGCACAAATTTTTCAGTTCGTTCAATGCTTTGGGCCACATACCCTGGAACATCTCTGCATATTCATCCACAGAATCCATATCAACCCGTAATTCAGTATTACCGTTCACTTCACTGAATGTATAGTTCTCAAGCGCTCCGGCCCAGCTTTTCACTTCATCGCTTGTAGTATCTTCCTTTCCATCCTGAACCATACCAAGATGCTCGATAGAAAGGTATTTATATTTTTGGTTCTCTTTTATACGGCTGACCATGCCCATCTCGCCTTTCTCAGATGGTCCAAGAAAAAGCATTTTGCTTCCTTTATCCCAATTGCCTTTGAAGTAAGAGCCAGTTGTAAATGCTTCCGTCCATACACGATAAGTTTTATCTGAAAGCATTGTATCCCAGACTTTTTCCTTAGGCGCATTGATAGTAATTGAGAAATGTAGTTTGTTCATATTTACCTCCTACTAATAATTAAATTTAATAACAAACAAGAAAAACAACGCAACTTCATCAAAAAAGATTATTTGATTGCAGTTTTCACTTTTTTATTGTTTCTATTGAATAATAACTATGCACTCATTTTTTTGCCGGCTCGTAGTAAAGAGTTACTGCACCACAATCAAATGTTTTTGTTTTTAAGAGTTTAAGATTAACTCTATCCTTGACGTTTTTAAATAATTGTAAGCCGCTTCCTAAAATAATTGGATGAACACAAAGCTGGTACTCATCAATTAATTCAAGTTGTGTTAATGCTGCTATTAAACTCGGACTGCCAACTAAAATGTTTTTACGACCGCCATTGCGGGATTGCTTGAGTTCTAAAACTTTTTCTTTAATGACTTCCTTTTTCAATTTTGTATTTTTCCAATCAACATTTTTCAGCGTTCGTGAAAAAACAATCTTTGAGATATTATCTATTAATACGGCAAATTCATCCATTGGTTTGTTACCGGTAGGATTTTTTACGACAGATGGCCAATAATTTTCCATGAGTTGATATGTTATCCTTCCGAATAAAATGGTGTCTGCATTGTTCAATAGCTCATTATAATGTTGATGTATTTCATCATCTGCAATCCCCGCCGTGTGGTCACAAAACCCGTCAAGTGTCATATTGATTGCCGCAATTATTTTTCTCATTTTATTTTTCCTTAAACCTCAATAGTACCCGTCTTGACTTTTCCGGCTCGCTTGTAACCGGCAATAATCACTCCGGTTGTAGTAACAGTACTTTCCGTTAAAGTAAATGCTGCCGGAATCGCTCCATTGTCAAAAAGCTTTTTTCCTTCACCAAGAGTCAAGGGGTAAATATTGAGCCGGAGTTCGTCCACTAAATCATTCTTAAGCAACAGTTGAACAAGTTTACTACTGCCCCAAACTTGAATGTCAGCACCGTTTGAATTTTTTAGCTTTTTGATATCTTCCAAACTTTCTATAAAGACTGTGTTTTTCCAATTCGACTTTTTCACGGTCTTGGACATGACATATTTTGTGCCTTCATTGATGCCTGGCCAAAAATCTGCATGTTCGGGCCAGTAGTTTTCCCAAATCTTAAATGTTTTTCTGCCCAGAAGATAATCAGCAGTTTGCTTCAGCTCTTTTTGCACCACCTTACCACCAACTTCGTCACCATACGGTGCAACCCAACCGCCATATTTGAAAACGCCAGATGCATCTTCCTCGGGTCCACCGGGTGCTTGCATCACTCCATCTAATGTAATCATTGATAAAACGATTATTTTTCTCATAGCTACCTCCATATTATTAATTAAAAATATATTCACTTGGTTGCAAGCATAACTCACACTTCATAACTTAAAAGAACAACGCCGCTCTTAAATGTTTTCGTCCCGGTAAGTTTTAGATCGAGTTTCTGTTTTAATCCGCCAAATAATGTTGTGCCGCTGCCAATTGCAACCGGATCAATCATAATTTGGAACCCGTCAATCAATCCGGCATCTGCAAATTGAGCGACAATACTTCCGCTTCCTAGTATCGTCATATCTTTTCCATTTGTTTTCTTCAAACGTTTCATCTCTTCAACAATATTTCCACCTATAACTTTTGTGTTTTTCCATTCGGCTTTTTTCATCGTGCTAGAGAAAACAATCTTCTCTGATCTGTTCATTCCCTTTGCGGTTTCGGGAAACATTTCCGCTGCCATAGGAGTGGGCCAGAAGCTATACATCATCTCGTAAGTTCTTCTGCCGAATAGAAGAATGTTCCCGGCTTGTAAAGAAACATCGGAGTGTTTACTTTCTTCACCGCCGTGTTTGTGCCAGTTTATATCGTGATCCGGTCCTTCAAAGAAACCGTTAAGTGTTACAAAATTGAATGCTGTCAATTTGCTCATTGTTGATTCCGAACATTATTTATTTATTGCGTGAATTAATTTGTAAACCGTTAAAACGGTTTCATTTCCTTTCTTTTATACATTAACACACGGCTTAAGCCGTGTGTTAATAAAAGTCCACTCTCCTCTTTATAACAGTTTTAACAGTTTTTTTACTCTCTCTTTTTTAATTCATAAAACGAATATTATTAATCATCTAAAAACAATTAGCTGTTACTTTTTGTAAGTGTGACTCACCATCCATTGCACGCCAAACTTATCTGCGAAAGCACCATAGTAAGCACCCCAAAACTGATCTTGCATCGGCATTTCAACTTTGCCGCCTACCGATAAAGAATTAAAAATCCTATCGGCTTCTTTCTTGCTTTCAGTTTCAAGATAAATATAAAAATTATTCCCGGCATTCAGCTTATGCCCCAATGATTCTAATGCGTCTGTTGCCATCAAAATTGTATCCTTTCCGATTGGTAATGAGACGTGCATAATTTTATTTTGAGTTTCGGGCGGCATTTTATCTCCCTCGGACATATCCTTAAAACGCACAAGGGAAGTAAATTCTCCTCCAAAAACAGATTTATAGAAATTAAATGCTTCCTCCGTATTACCGTCAAAATTCAAATATGGATTTACATTCAACATAGCTCCCTCCTTTTATTAATTGATTGATTGTCTAATAGTTGTTAAACAAAAATTATTTTTCTTTAATTCTTTTTCACGGATAAATTCCGCAGCAGAATCCTTCCGATTGATTTCGATATCCTTTATTGTAACTTACCGCCTTAAATCATATCCAGCGCTGTGTAAATACGACAATTTTAGGGGTTGATTGCGACACATCTCTTATTTATGTTTGAGCCATGAAACACATATCGCTGCTCGTTCCGATTGGAACAAAACTACATAGTATAGATACACCTTATCATGCATTTCAAGAGGTGAATGAAATTCTAAAAGCCAACGATAAAGAACCGGCGTTTATGGTTCAGTTTGTTGGATTATCGAAAAGCATTGTATTAAACGACGGGCTTTACACCGTACACATCAATCAATTAATAAGCGATATTGACAAAACAGATCTAATTATTATACCGCCGGTGCGCGGCAACTTAAAAGAAGCTATCGCATTAAACCAGAAATTTATTCCATGGATTATAAAGCAGTACAAAAGCGGCGCCGAGGTAGCGAGTCTTTGTGTCGGTGCATTTTTATTAGCGGCAACCGGTTTGCTGAAAGGAAAACACTGTTCCACTCACTGGAAAGCTGCCGATGATTTCCGGAAAACTTTTCCTGATGTAGATCTTGTAGTTGATAAAATTATTACCGATGAACACGGCATCTATTCAAGCGGCGGTGCCCTCTCTTCTTCGAATCTAATCTTATACATAATAGAAAAATATGTTGGAAGAGACGCCGCAGTTTATTGTTCAAAAATATTCCAGGTAGATATCGAACGGGAAAGCCAATCGCCTTTTATAATTTTTAAGGGACAAAAAGATCATAACGATGATGTAGTAAAAAACGCGCAAGAGTTTATCGAGAATAATTTCAAAGAGAAAATAACCGTTGACCAGATTTCGGACCGGTTTGGAGTTGGAAGAAGAACTTTCGAACGAAGATTTAAGGCAGCCACATACAACTCGGTTATAGAATATATGCAAAGGGTAAAAATTGAAGCTGCAAAGAAACAACTTGAGCTCGGCAGAAAAACAATTAACGAAGTTATGTTCGGTGTGGGCTACACAGATACAAAAGCGTTTAGGGAAGTCTTCAAAAAAATTACCGGCATGTCGCCAATCGATTACCGGAATAAATATAACAAAGGAATTGCGGCTTAACCTCCCTTACAACTAATTACTTACCCGGTTCTGTATATCTTTCCATATAATTTCCGCAACTACTTCAATTGATTTCATTGCAGTGTTTATTTCTTTTCCAATAAATCCCGATGCAGATGCTTTCCGCTGGATATTTTGTAGTTCAATAAATCTGTTAAGTTCCCATTCAATATTGTCTCGCTTCCTACTTTGGATGCGATTCCGTTGTTGATCTTTTTCGCTCGTCAACCAATATGTGTAAATTTCTTTATCATAATGAACAAGTAAATTAATTAACTCTTTTAGGCTTTCAGGGGATTCGAATACATAATTTATTACAATATTAGGGTAGCCATTCTTTTTGTGGAATCCTACGAGCAAAGCCAAAGTACTGTAAAGATATTCTATGCAGTTATTGTCGTAAATCTCGAATGGATTTACATTACCGATATGATCACCATCTAAGTGGACGGATTTCTCAAATTTCCGATGTATCGCTTCGGCTACACTGGTTTTTCCAACTCCCAACGATCCGTTTATTATTATTATCATTACCACATCCCGTCTATTTATCCATCACACTTTCAATTCTGCTTTTACTTCATAATGCTGCGACCGCTCATCAAACTTAGTTAACAGCGCTCTCGTTTTAGGTGGGACTACTGCTAGTTCATAATCTTCACCGGCAAACTTCCGGACTGCATCCAATGATTCAAACCACATTATTGTGATAAATTCTACTTCCGCATCAAGACTCCTTCTAAACAATTGAATCCCTTTGTATCCCTCGATCCGGCGGCTTTGAATGCCAAGAAAAATTTCGCTTTTAAGAAGCGCTTCGTATGCATCTGCATTTGATGGTGTTGTATATCCATGCCATATACGACTAATCATTGCATAATTCCTTTTTGTGTTTGTGTCCTAACCGCGTTGCAATTGAAGCGTCCCCAATAACAACTATAACGATTTTGACAGAGCAACTTTTGATCTATAAATTAATTTTAAAACAAATCAACTTTACCAACATATTTATTCTGAAAAGTTAAACCCTAATGTAATTCAATAAGAACTGGTCGAAGACGCGGTCGCCGTTGAGGCACGGGTTTCAGCTATTTATTTAATAATTTTTAATTCAAAAATCTCATCAATATCAAGAAAATAATTGCGCATATCTATTGCATCAAATGCAGTAAGTTGAATCAGTTGGTTTATAATAAGGGAGAAAAGATGTATTACTTCTTTATAATTACCATCTGACTTATAATACTCCCAATGAGGAGAATGCGTTCTTGATTCTGGTCGAAAGTACCAAATACCTTTATTTACAATTAATAAGCATTCGATAGCTGGATCATCTAAATACTCTGGATCAAATTCTTTGTATCTATCAAATTCCGATTTGTTTTTTAAATCTGAACCAAGTGCTATATAGACTCTAATAGGGCGAATATCGTATGTATATACAGGTTCAGCCAAAGGTAAACTCAATTTAAGTGTCTTCAATTTGTTGAATTTTTTTATAGTAGATTTTATTTCTGAGGCAGTGGATTTGGATTTTATTTCAAAAGCAAATCCACAACTCTCAATAGGATAAACCCCAAGGGTATTTGAAAAAAATATTGCTGGAAATACTTTTTTAAAATAGAATAATAAATCAATTTCGGCAGATTGATTACCATATGAGTCAATTATTTTCCCTTTACCTATGTCCCAATCAACCGGTAACAAAGGCAAAAGCAATTTCCCAATACCGGTTTCTCTTATTGAACCTTTCAATCCATTGTGAGAGATTGAGTTAATACTTTTAGATTCTTTAATAAAAGAAGTAATTCTATCGATGATTAATTTTTTATACAAATCATTTGGCATATTGTTCTTGATATTTTACTCATTTATCAAATAGGCATAGCTATTAATTACCACGCCAAGCTTTAATCACTACAGCGGAAAGTAGATCGATATATTATTTCCAAAATCATTCACACATGCACTTTTCATGCACTCGTTCTTCTTCGTCGTTGAATCTTTTACTTCAACTTAAATCATTCGCCTTTTTTAATCAATACAATTTTGGAGGTGGTTAGTTGTTGGTAGTTTGTAGTGGGTTGTAAGTTGGCGGTAGTTGTTTTGAGTTTCATGTTTTAAGTTCTTCGACCGATATTTTGAATTTAAGAGGAGTAAACATATTTTTCAGTAGAGTTTTTTGAATTATGACAGTGAAGATAGAATTCTTTACCGGATCAAAGATTTCTCCCCCGACTTTGTCGGGATCGAAATGACAAAAAATATTTTCAGAAGTTTTAATTATTATAATTCTGAATTCCCACTTCGACTTGCGTCGAGTGAGGCGAGCTGCATTCTGAATTCTGAGTTCTAAATTCATAATTTATCCGCAACCGTAGCCAGCCTTCGGCTGGTAAACTCAACCCGGCTTAGTTTCACTAAGCCGAG